>NZ_CP096034.1:4200000-4500000 GCF_023115465.1 Gottfriedia acidiceleris
CGTGCTTCGTAATATAATCTTTGTAATTAGAAGATACACTTTCAGGCGAATTTTCTCTTGCGGCTTCCCAATCCGGATAGATGGTTTCCATCGGGTCATGATCATCTACTTGGATCTCGTTTCCATCTGCATCAACTTTCGTGTTAATAAAGTCGTGCCCTTCATATAAATGACCATCCGCATCGTGTGTTACTTTATATAAATCAGGATGGTTGTAATCAATTCCTGTGTCAAGAACTCCAACTTTAACACGTTGACCTTTACGAGGGCCTGATTGAAATTTTCCTGTATGGCCTTCTGCTTGTAGTTTATCGACTCCCATTAATGAAAGTCCTGCAGTTGGTTTTCCAATCGCAGTCGTTGTTTCTCCTGCTGAAGGTGTTCCTTCTTCTGCTTCGTATTGGACCACTGACCATACAGAAGCGACATCAGCCTGGCTGGCAATCGTTTCAACCATACCTGGTGGAACCGATAATGCAACCCCGTTAAATGAATCCGTGAATTCTCTTGTGATATGGATATCCGCTGAAACTTCTTTTCCACCAGTGATTTGCTTACCCGGTTGAGTCTTGACAAACGCTTTAAATTTCGCATGTGCATCTTCAACCTTTTGTTTTGCTTCTGTGTAATCAGCAGCAAATGTCTGTGCACTTGCGCTTCCTTTTTCAAGTGATTGCTTTATCATTTTAATCTTTGCTGGATCTACTTTAAATTGTACGATTATGTCAATATTTTTCCCGCTTTTTAAGTCCTTCTGATCTACGTGTATTTTTTGTGTGTTATCCGCACCGGTCAGCTTATTGATGCTTACTTTTTGCTCAGGTGTTAATCCAGCCAAAATGCGATTCACTTCATCTGCTGTAAATTTTCCATCAGATGGATTTTTCTGATCAACATTCGACTCTGCGTGCGCAAGAATGGCACTTTGTGGTAAGACCATATTTAGCAGCATTACGCTACTTAACGCAAAAGCCGAAATTGTTCGTTTCTTTTGTCTTTTTTTCATGCTACTCCCCCCATTTTAGCAGTATCTAATTAAGTATTTAAAATATTCAAATACTATTCTTCAATTCAATAATACTTCACTAAAAATGACTGCGTATTGGGGAATTTGCAACTTTGTGTCGGAGTTTGACGAAGAAAATCTATTGGATTTGATATAAAATACAGACTATTTATTAATTTTCCTGCCATAAAATGTCGTTTTTTTTATTGTTTTCTGTTCTATTTACCTAAACCTTCAGTTAAATAGAGATTTCTTTATCCGAGGACTAAACTTGTGAAAATTGGGGAATTCTATCGAAGTTTTCAAAAAATTTCACACGCCTTTTTAAAAATTCCATATCTTACTTTTTAGCATTCTTTGCAATCAACAATAGTATTAAAAACTCCTTCTCCATTTCGTCCCGATTCATTCTTTGCCAAACAGAATAGATTTTTCTAGGATTAAAATGAGTCAGTAAAAATAGGCGAGCAACCATGGTATGTGAGGTTCGCTTTTGTCGTTCGTTCAGAAACAAAAAATTAGTAAGGTATTTTTAACCAAAAATAACATTTATTTCAAGGTAAGGAAATCGAATTCAACGGGAAATGTAAGGTTAACTTGAAGAAAGGAGAGTCTCTTCATGAAAATCGAACCACTTCTAGATGCAAATGAAAAAAACCTTCGAGACATGTTGCGTCATACATCCGATTTTAAAACAAGTGATGTTCGTGTTGGGGAAGAATGGTACCGTCTTTTCTACTTAGATACGATGATTGACTCAACTGTCGTGCAAGAACACATCATCCGCCCGTTACTTCATACCCAGTACACGAGTGTTCGTGAAGCGGTTAACATCCTTAATTATCAAGAAACTGAAATGTTAGTTGACGTATCAAGAGCACTAGTTGCAGGAAAAACGGTGGTTCAAAAAAATGGAGAACCAATCTGTTATCTATTAGACACTGAACTAACAAATGAACGTACCGTTACCATTCCAATGAATGAACGTGTTTTACGTGGTTCTCATAAAGCACTAAATGAAAATATCGATACAAATGTAAACATGTTACGCAAATTAGCAGAAACACCAGATCTGATCGTAAAAAGTTACACAGTTGGGCGTCGTTCAAATACAAAAGTGGCCGTTTTATACTTGCATTCATTAGCAAACGAAGTCGTTTTAATGGAATTAGAGAAAAAAATCGCCAGTATCAATATCGATTATGTCGAGTCACCTGGTTTTGTAGAGGAATTAATAAGTGATGATAAATTTTCTCTATTTCCGAAATTTCTCATCTCTGAACGGACAGACCGAATCCGATCGTATCTAATGGATGGGAAAATGGTTGTTTTAACAGATGGGTCGCCTGAAAGTGTGATACTTCCGGTTTCATTTTGGTCTTTTTTTCAAACACCAGATGATTA
Organism: Gottfriedia acidiceleris; assembly: GCF_023115465.1. Taxonomy (NCBI): domain Bacteria; kingdom Bacillati; phylum Bacillota; class Bacilli; order Caryophanales; family Bacillaceae; genus Gottfriedia; species Gottfriedia acidiceleris. The sequence goes on from NZ_CP096034.1 coordinate 4,202,411, forward strand.
TCAGGTTGGTTGGATCGTCGGAAGTACGTTTCGTTTCCTTCGGATTGCTTGTTTCATCTTTGCCGTTTCATTACCAGGATTGTATGTTGCGCTCGTAACATTCGATCCACGGATCATTCCTTTTGAAATTGCCTTGTCACTTAAAAGTTCAATGCAATTGGTTGCTTTACCTCCGATTTTAGAAGCTTTAATCATGCTTGTTACGCTTGAAATCTTACGTGAATCAGCCGTTCGACTACCAAGTCCAATTGGTCAAACAATTGGTGTGGTTGGTGGAATTGTCATTGGTACAGTCGTTGTTCAAACGAATCTGATTTCAAATATGATGGTAGTCGTTACTGCGCTCACAGGTGTATCTTCCTTTATTATTCCTTCATACGAAATGAGTAATGCCGCGCGAATCATAACGTATCCATTCTTAGTGATGTCGTCTATTTTTGGATTGATCGGGTTAGAGATTAGTTTCTTTTTGTTATTAACACATTTAGCCCGGATTCACACGATAGGTATTCCTTATTTTTATGCGTGGTTTACAAAAGATGCGTTAAAAGATACCCTGTTTCGAGCACCAATCAAACGCCTTAAAAAACGACCAATCGAAAGTTTCGCAAAAGATATGACAAGACTAAATGATCCAAAGGGGTAGTTGACGATGATTCATCTCAAAAAGATATCAATTAACCAACTGATTTGCCTAGTGATTACAACGCAAATTGGCGCACATGTCTTGTCTATACCGTATGCCGAATCACGCCATACAGGACATGATGCATGGATGTCTGTTTTGGTTGGAGGTGTGTTCGCACAAGTAGTGATACTAGTGGTTTATCGACTTGGTAAGCGTTATCCTACATTCACATTTCAACAGTATGTCTATCAGATTGTTGGAAGACCAATCGGCGTCATTGTAAACCTTTTGTTTGCTTTATATTGTGCAGAGTCTAGTGTCATGGTTGCGGTTTCTTATGCAGATATCCTTCATCGGTGGGTGTTATATGAAACTCCTTGGATTGTACTTGTCGGCTTTTCGTTTCTGATGGCAGCCTATACCGCATCATCTTCTTTAAGAAGTATGTCGACCGTCTCACAATCCGTCCTCACATTGTTCGTTATTTGCGCAGCGATCATCTTGATAAGCGGAATGGGAAAAGGGAGTTGGCTAAACATTTTACCGATTGGTTCGCATGGAATCATAGCAGTCTTGAAAGATTCGATCCCATCATTTTGGGCATATGCTGGTTACGAGTTACTTTTGTATGTTTTTCCGTTTGTCCAATGTAAAAAAAAGATCGAGATTTTATTTGCAATGTCTTTTGCAAACGGCATTACAACATTCTTTTATGTGTTGACAACCCTCATCGTCACCTATAATTTTAGCGAAACCCAAATGAATACCATTACAGAACCAATAGTGTTCATTTTACGTAAATTTAGGTGGCCTGTCGTGCAAAGTTTAGATATCGTCTTTATGACGATTTGGTTATCTGTCACAACGGCAACCGTCTTTCTATACTTATTTTTGTCAGCACGTTATGTCGCGAACTTACGAAAAAAAGAAATAGACCGCCACTCTTTATTAGTTTGGTTAATTGCCATTATCTGTTTTGCCATTAGTTGCTTTGGTGCTGATAGACAACGAATTTTTCGTTATGCAGATGTTCACAATATTATTTCTGTTATCATGATTGTCATGCTACCGACAGTTTTTTTATTTGGTTCAATCCTTCGTGAAAAGGTGGCGAAAGGATGAGAAAAGTTGTCATTTTACTTTTATTGTTACCACTTTTAACAGGTTGTTGGGATCGCTTATCGTTAAGAAAATTGCAATTTGTCAATATAGCAGGACTCGATTGGAATGAAATGAATCGTGAAGTCGAATTAAATTATGTCATCACCAACATAAAAAGTACTGGTCCAGGTTCTGGTGAACCAGTTTCTGAGACGGTTGCATTAAAAGGACCGAATGTTGTTGAAGCAATTAGTCAAGGGGAGTATATCGATCAAGCGCCTTTTTTAGGGATCAGCACAGGGATTTATTTGATGAGTGAATCGTTTGTGAAAAACGATCCCATTTCCCAACTTAATTTTTTACTACATACACCGTATTCATCGATTAACACACCGGTTGTGCTATTCAAAGGTGACTTAGCAACATTTTTAAAGACAATTCCAAAACAGAACGCAAATTTCGCTGATAATTTTTATAGCTTTAACATGGCGTTAGATAAGAATAGTATCATGCCTAGTGTGACGATGATGCAATTATTGGAATCAAAAGAAGACGAATTAGCAAATCTTGCGATACCTGTTATGAAGCAAAAAGACAAAGAAGGAGGTACAGAATTAGATGGTGCGCTACTATTTAGCCATGGAAAAAATACAGATGTAGAACTCAATAAAGAACAATTGCGTATGACGATGTTACTAAATGGGAAAGAAAAAGGAAGACAACGATATAGTGGTAAATTAGAGAAAGTTAGCGAGGAAAAGAACGCTTATCGTAGTTACAGCTTTTCATTAAGAAAAGGAACTTCAACTGTACGTGTGATACCACAATCAAAAAGACCACCAAAAGTGAATTTCAATGTTAACATCGACATCAATGTATTCGATTTAGGAAAAGCATATCACCAACTTGATGCAAAGTATGTGAATAAAATCGAAAAAGAACTAGGTAATCAATTAGACAAAAAAGCATTAGAGACCATTCAAACCATGCAAAAAGCGAATTGTGATTTAATCAGGATTGGCGAACGAATCAAGGCCTATCATCCGAAAATATGGCAATCAATGGACTGGAAAGCAGACTATCCGCATATGAATATCGAACCACATTTTAAAGTGCATATCTTAAATGTCGATCGAATGTAGGTGATGCATATTTCTCAACGGTTCGATGTAATGGTTGATTTGAATGCGCCTTATTAGGTGATGAAGTCATTAAAAAAGGGTTTGCCGATATAGACAAACCCCTTTCTTATTCACATACATTTCGATTCATGGGGAATCAACTGGATTACATGTTGCGACACAAGATTGGAAAGAACGTCATTTGAAGAACTGTATAGTGATGGTTAAATGAAGGGGCCGATTCAAGGATATACAGAAAGTACACGAACGAATATGAATTTGCTCAGAAATATGCTTCGAACAATTGTACTTACGATTGAAAGTGGCTCATATGGTAAAAATCAAAAACGTCTATCAAAAACCGTATTGAAAATAGTAAAAGGGAATTATTAATTTAACCAAATATTTACAACACTTCATACATATGTAAATTAGACAAAAAATAAAAAGCTGTCGAATTTTGAGTACAGTTGAGATGAGCAACTTCGATTACAGATTAAAATAAGAAAAACCAGGTATAAACACGAGCTACAGGTTTTCTTGAATCATTTATAGAGAATAATATAAAATTGTATATTAAGTAGATGGTAAACAAAAAATAAAAAGATACAAAAAAAGAAAAACAGAATTTTAAATCCTTTTTAAAGATAGCCAGTGCATTCGTAGAATAGTATTGCACCGTTTATGTTGGCTCAAACTTTTTGCGGAGGTAAAAAATGAATTTTGAACAAATGTTGCATATAGTCACTGTCTCAAATGAAATGTCTATTACAAAAGCTGCAGAAAAACTATTTATATCTACTTCAGGGTTGAGCCAATCAATTACTCAATTAGAAAATGAGCTAGGAATTAAAATTTTTAATCGAACAAAAAAAAAGTATTACGCCTACTTTTGAAGGTAAAATAGTTATTTCAGAAGCTAATAATATATTGAAATCCATAAATAGTATGAATAATAAGATTAATATTTATAAAAATAAAAATGAAAAGCATTTAGATATTGTCTTTACTACTGGTATAAGTAATCTACTTTTAGATACACTTCATAATTATAAGTCGAAAAATAAAGACATTTCATTTGATATGATTGAGAAGGATTTTACAGAAGTAATTGAATTTTTTATAAATGAAAATTATGACTTTGCAATTACATACTCTCCTTTAGAAAGTTTTAATAAGCTAAAAAATATAGGCTACAAACTTTTAATTAGATCTTCTTTTTGTGTTGGTGCAGGAAAAAAATCACCTTTTTATTCTCTTGAATATATAACTCCATCTGAACTAAACAATACCAAAATATTATGGGATAAACGTTCACATTTTAATTTATTATCAAAATTGTTTAACCTAACTTCAGATCAAATGTTTTTACACGCATATTCGGAAAGATTTCTTATCCAGATGGCAAAAGAGAGTGATGCAATTTTTATTATGCCGGAAATTGCATTAATTAATTATGAGATGGTATTAGAAGGAGATATAAAATTTATTCCAATTAAAGAAAATAATCAAATGATCGGGCTAGATTTTTGGCTTATTTATTTTGAGACAAGGGGTTTGTCTAATTTAGCTACAGAAATTATTAAAAATTTATACGAGTATATAGATAACGTTGTTAAGAAAAATGAGAATTTAAAAGGAGTTGAATTGTTCCCTATAAAGTGGGACACAGATTAAATGGTCCGGTATTTAACTGGAATCATTTTATTTAGTCCATTGTGGACAGTCGTGATCCAGGTTAGAAATCTAGTATCAATTGATATTCCTTTATTAATGATTAATGAAATAATAATTACAAAAATGAAAATCAATAAAAAATTTTTAATTCTACTAAATAAATATCCCCTTTTTATAGTTCACAACTTAATGAATAATGTACATATCTTGTTCGTATTTTTCCAAAGCAAAAAACCTGCTCCCGATAAAATATCAGGAACAGGTTTTAAAAATTAAGTATTAAAAAATCTTCCGCTGTTGTCGATCCTCTTTCAGAATTTCTACAGCTTCTCTAAATCTCTGCGAATGTATAATCTCTCGTTCTCTTAAAAATCTTAAGCTATCATTTAAATCAGGGTCATCAGAAAGATCAATGATCCATTGATACGTTGCTCTAGCTTTTTCTTCAGCTGCAATATCTTCATATAAGTCCGCGATTGGATCGCCTTTCGCTTGAATATATGCTGCGGTAAATGGAACACCGTCTGCGTTATGATAGAACAGTGCACTATCATGAGATGCATAATGGGTATCTAATCCGGCAGCTTTCATTTGGTCTGGGGTTGCGTCTTTTGTTAGCTTATAAATCATCGTAGCAATCATTTCTAAATGAGCAAATTCCTCAGTTCCAATATCTGTTAAAAGTCCTATAACTTTATCTGGAATGGTATATCGCTGATTTAAGTATCTTAACGCAGCTGCTAACTCACCGTCTGCTCCACCGTATTGTTCAACTAAAAATTTGGCAAGCATAGGGTTACAGGTACTTACTTTAACTGGATATTGTAATTTTTTTTCATAAATCCACATTTATACTCCCTCCTTTTATACCTGCCATGGCCAAGGGCCTTTATGCCAGTTCCAGTTTTGATCTGAATAACTGTTACCATATTGAAATAATGGACCATATTTTGATTCGAAATTAGCTTCGATTTGTTTTTTATATTGAACATATTGGTTAAATTGGTTAATTGCATTTTGATCACCTGGATGAGTATCTAAATATAAAGTTAATTCTACAAGTACGAAATCAACAGCTTGCAGTTCCTCTAAATCTTGATAATACTCTGGAGGAAGTTGCTCAGTCATTTTTAATCCCTCCTAGCTTTATATGGATTTTCGTAATAGTCATAAAAAACTTTCCATAACGTACCTTTTTTTAATGCCTCTTTGTAAGAAAATTGCTCTAGTCCTGGTGGCTGAAATCCTAAATATAAGTGTGGGGGTGTAGAGTAATATTTTGTACCAATTGGTGGACACGGATCATTCGGGCCATGAAAAACATTCCATGATTTTACAGGGGTAAATTGAAGTCCTTGATTATTTTCGTTCAAACTGATCACTCCCTTAAATAAAAAGACATCCACTATTTTCACTATATTCAACGGAAATATAAAAAATGAATTTTTATCGTTCAACGAAAGTTCTGCTATTTACTTCAAAAGCTGACCGAATGCCAGATTCAATTGCACCTTCAATCCATGCAGGCGCAGAAGAAGTATGTTCACCAGCAAAATGAACTCTCCCCTCAGGAGTGGAAATATAAGGTGTCAGCTCTCTATTTTGTTCTGGTTTGAACATAGAAAACGCCCCTCCAGAATATGGATAAAGAGCCCAACTATGAGTGTAACCTGTAATAAATTCTGTATATACTTGATTACCATGTATAGTTGCTAAATCTCTTAAAGCATTCATTATTCGATCGTTTTCAGACATACTATCCCAAATCAATGCATCATCTTCCCATGTGTAACTAGCTAAAACAATTCCCGATCCATTTTTACCATTATGATTACTTGGATAATATGCAAATCGTATTGGTAAATCTGTGGTTAATTTCCCACCTAATGTCCCATCTTTCTCCCAAAATCTACTTTTAAATTGAAGTCCAATTTTAGTAGACGGAACATAGTGTAATTCGCGTATTGCCTTCCATTTATCATAAGAAAATGAATTTCTTGGAACCACTTCTATGAAGTTTAATAATGAAAAGGGGATAGTAATAATGGCATAGTCAGCAGAAGTTTGATATGGCAGATGGCTTGTATAATGATCTGAGTGAATCGTTACTTGATTATTGTCCTGCACGATTTTATTCATTTTTTGTCCAAAGAATAGATTATCCTTTAATTGTGTTAAAAACTTTCTAGGTAGTTGATCATTTCCACCCGTAATCTCGTAAAACTTAATTTCCTTTGAAAATAATACAATGAACTCTCTTAAAATAGCAGTAAAGGCAAGTTCAGGAAATCCTTCCATCCCTTGAAGTACTTTTACTTTTTCCACAGCACCAAGTGATAAAGGAGTTCCAATTGGGTTATACCTTAAAAATGAATCCATTGAATGATGATCATAATTTTCAATAATGGTTTTCCAATTTTCATCAGGGTTTTGTTTAATAAAATCCATTGCGGACTTTAGCGACCTTTCAATTAACTGGTCAACATTTACCCCTTTTTCATTGGCCGCTACTCGATAACCTAAAATATCTGGATTTTGTTCATATTGCTTCTGCGTTGTTTTTATCCCGTTAACGTAGATAATATCCTCTGACTTCCCATTTACAAATTCATTTACTTTTAAGTTAAATTTATTTATATATTCCAGTACAAGTTTGTGATCAGAAGCAATACGCATTGCACCCAATTCCAAGTATTGATCATTAATAAAAGGTGCTCTTTTCGTAAAAATTCGTCCACCTACTCGACCATTTGCTTCTAAAATCGTCACTTCATGTCCTGCTTCCTTTAATAAGGAACTTGCCACTAATCCTGAAATTCCCGCTCCTACTATAACAATCTTTTTCGGATTATTTGTCTTCTCTAGTCCATTTTGTATATAAGTAACCATTTCATCCTTCGATAAACGCCTACCAGATGTACTATACATATTCCCTCTCCTAAAAAATTATTTTAGTTCATAAGATTTTTATTCAGTGAAATATTTCATTAGAATAACAAATCGGTTTATGCATTAATTTTTTTGGAAATTTTTAACAGCTAGATGATAAGATAGTTAATAAAACTCACTAAGTTAATCAGTATGTGCTATATTTCCCCTCACTCCCAAGAAAATTTTGGAGATTTGCCACACCAGTTTTGATGTATGTCTGTATTCATGCTTCCAGTTAGAGTAGAAATAATAAAACAACACCCACATAAATTGTGAGTGTTGTCTTTTATTAAGTCCTATTCTTTAATAAATTCCTTCGTACTTCTCACCGTATCAATCTGACGAACCATTCGTTCAATTTCATCACGTTTTGGTTCTAAGAATGGAGGTAAAGATAGCTTTTCCCCAAGTGTCTCATAAGGTTCGTCTCCCATAAATCCAGGGCCGTCTGTTGCAAATTCGAATAAGATTTGTGGAGCAACTCTTGCATATAATGATTCAAAGAAGTGACGATCTACATAGCCAGAGTTTGGTAAACGGAACGAGTCAAGACGTTTAATCCACTCTTTTAATACAGATGTATCTTCTACACGGAAAGCTACATGGTGAACAGTACCGAAGCCTTGGAATGCTTGTGGCAAAATTTCATTATGCTCCGCAATAATTTGAGCTCCGTTTCCTCCTTCACCAACTTCGAATAAATGGAATGAACCTTCTTTATCAATCTCTTTAAATAAAAGTACTTTTTCAATTACTTCTTTAAAGAATTCGAAATTAGCTACTCGGATAAAAATTGGTCCTAGTCCTGTAATGGCGTATTCTAATGGAATTGGTCCTTTTTGCCATGGTGTACCTGAAGCAATCCCTTTATTCTGTTCATCTGAAATTAATTGATATTGTTGGTCATCGAAATCAACAAATGATAAAGTTTTCTTTCCAAACTGTGTTTTAATTCCTGAGTGTTTTACTTCTAATCGGTCAAAACGCTTCACCCAATAATCTAATGCTGCATCAGTTGGTACTCGGAAGGATGTTTTTGAAATTTCATTTGTACCATGTACTCCTTTTGGAATTCCGGGGAAATCGAAAAATGTCATGTCCGTTCCAGCACTTCCCTTATCGTCTGCAAAGAATAAATGGTATGTTTGAATATCATCTTGATTGACCGTTTTCTTTACTAAACGCATTCCTAAAACATAAGTAAAAAATTCATAGTTTTTTTCTGCACTGCTAGTTATTGCTGTAACATGATGGATCCCTTTTAAGCCGTTCATACTAATTCCTCCATATAAATTATTTATTTATATAAGCTTTTTTATTTTGTGATTCTATTGCTGAAGAATACTGAAAAAATTAATTAATATTTATTTTGAATTCAAGATATCTCGAATTCGAGATAAATATATCATGTAAATCATTTTCCGTCAAACTGTATTTATTAATCTAAAAAAGACTCTGGTAAATTAGCCAGAGTCTCTTGATTAGCATCTATTCACTTACTCTAAAATGGTCGATCTAGTTCAAAAAGGTTGCGATATCGGTCCTCAGTTTTGAAAAGCTCTTCATGTGAGCCTTTCATAGCAATTTTCCCTTTGTCTAAGAAAAGAATATGATCTGCCATTTCAGCACCGATTAAATGATGTGTGATCCATAATACTGTCTTTCCTTCTAATACTTTAAAAATTGTATGAAGTAGTTTTCGTTCTGTTATTGAATCTAATCCTACAGTTGGCTCATCTAAAATAACAATTGGTGTATTTTGAAGAAGGATTCTGGCCAAGGCAATTCTTTGACGTTCCCCACCAGAGAACCTTACGCCTGTTTCTTGCATAGGTGTATGATAGCCTTCTGGAAGTGATGATATATAATCATGCAGTTCAACCATTTTCGTGACTTCGATTACCTCTTCGTCACTTGCTGCTGGATTTCCTAATCGAATATTATTTATAACTGTAGTATCAAATAAATATGGGTTTTGATTAAGTACAGATACAACTTTCGAAATTTGGTCTCCTAAGGTTATACTTTCAATCTCATTTATTTTAACGCTCCCTACAATAGGACTCTCTACTCCTTCAATTAGTTTAAGGATAGTTGATTTTCCTGAACCACTTGGGCCTAATAAAGCAGTTTTTTTGTTTTCCTCAATTGTAAACGAAACATTATTTAAAATCGTTTCGTTTTCCGAGTAATAAAAAGAAACATTTTTAAACTCGATTTTTCGATAATCTTTAATAACTCCTTCAATAGTAGGTGATTCCTGATCACGACTCACTTCTTTAATCTCTTCTAAACGATTAATTGAATCAGTATATAAAGGGACACTTCCAAGAGAATTTGATAGTGGAATAAAAGCTTCTGTTAAAGGAAATAAAACTAAAACAAATGCGGCGATAAAAGTTCTTGGAATTTCTCCAGTTAAACTTTCATTCCCAGCCCAATATAGCATCATCAAAACTAAAACCGCTACAATACATTGAGCTACTAGATCGCGACGTCTTCTAAATCTTTTTTCTTTGTTTTGGATGTTTCTTAACGATTCATCCATTTCTCTATAATTTTTAATATAGCTATTTTGTTTTCCACTAAAAAGCCAATCACTAATACCCATTACTGCATCAGTTAAATTTTCATATAAATGACTCTTTTCCTTTTTTATTTGGTAAGTTCGCGCTTTTTCAACTAATAATGAAAAATACGGTAGAACACCAACTAAAACAAAGGAAATGACTGCTGTTAATATTGCAAATGGAACTGAAAAGAATCCAAGTGCTACCACAGATATAAAATAGATAAACAATGAAGAAATTCCAGGGAAAATAGTTTTTAAATAAATATCCTGTAAATATTCAATGTCATTTGCTAAAAGACCTAAAATATCTCCTGTTTTAAACTTCGAATTAATCTTAAGTGCATACGGTTCAAGAATACTAAATAATCTTGTTCTCATTCTTGATAAGATTTTTAAAATTGTATTGTGCCCGACTAATCTTTCAACATACTTAGAAGCCGACCTTAAAATACCAAAAGTACGTACAGCAACGATTGGTACATAAATCATTAAAATATTTTCAGGTCTAGTTGCAGCTTTAGAGATTAAATAGCCGGAAGTGTACATAAGAGATGTCGCTGCAAATATAGTCAGTGAACTTAAGAAAATCACAACTATAAATAAACGACGATTTTCTTTTATATATGGTAAAATCCATCCATTTTTATTTAACATATATTTACCTTCTAACTATGAATTAATCGATAATAATGACCTTTTTTCATTAATAGTTCTTCATGGGTACCAACTTCAATGATGTTCCCGTCATTCATCACAATAATTTGATCCATTTCTTTCATCCAATGTAAGCGATGTGTAGCCAAAAACACTAATTTACCAGAGAATAACTGAAGCATTGTTTGTTTTAATTCAAACTCAGTTTCAATATCAAGATGACTAGTAGGTTCGTCTAACAAAAGAATCGGACGATTTTCTAGATAAGCTCTAGCAAGCGCAACGCGTTGGCTTTGCCCACCACTTAAAGCTCTTCCACCTTCACCAATTTTTTCTTCTAAACCCTTTGGTAATTCTTCTATTAAAGAAGTTAACCCAGCTTGAACAGCTGCGCTTTTAATTTCTTCTGTAGTAGCATTAGGTCTATAGAAGCTTATATTATCGTTTAATGATTTTGAGAAAATATATGGACTTTGTGGAATGTAGATTAACTGTTTCTGCCAATCTTCTATTTGCAGATGGGATACCTCTTCACCAGAAATTTGAATAGTCCCATTTGCTGGCTCTAAAAATCCACCTATTAAATCAATAAGCGTTGATTTACCAGAACCACTTTCTCCAACAATCCCAATTTTTTGAAACCCTTTTATATTTAAATTTATATTTGATAAAATCGTTTGACCATCTTTTTCGGGTTTTACTGATATATCTTTTAAATTCATTTCGCTAGCATGATTCCAATCTGATATAGGAGCAAGTTCTTGAACCTTAAATTCTTGCTCATCTAAAATATCTTGCATTGCTTTCCCAGCTTCTTGACCGTTTAAAGTTGCATGATAATCAGCTCCAACTTCACGAACCGGTAAAAAGTATTCAGGAGCTAAAATTAAAATTGTTAATGCTGGGCCTAATAAAATTACTCCGTCAATCAAACGAAGTCCTAAAAAGACTGCAACTGTAGCGATTGACAGCATTGTGAATAAATCTAGTGCAAATGATGATAAAAAAGCTACTTTTAATGTACCCATCGTTGCTTCTCTGTATCTTTCACTTACACTTTCTATCTTTTTAATATGTTTTCTACTTAATCCTAGAAATTTTAATGTTTCCAGACCACGTAAAGAATCAGTAAAATGGTTCGATAAAATACGGTAAACCTTCCATTGTTTATTTGATTTCTTTTTAGCTGCCAAACCGAGTAATATCATAAAAATAATAATGATTGGAAATGTTACGATTAGTATAAGTGCAGAAACTTTATCAACAAAGAAAATATAAATTACGATTACTGGTGAGACAATCGCTAAGTTAATCATTTTCAGTGGAACGATTTCTAGGTAATTTCTTAATTGTGTAGTTCCTTCCATAATAAGCGTTACGATATTACCTGTTCCTGATTTTCTTGCAAATCTAGGTCCAAGTTTAAAAAGCTTTTCTAAAACTTTCATTTTCATTTCGGTTGAAGCGATGTCTGCAAACTGCTCTGAACATTTTTGCTTTATAGTCGAAATAATATATCGACAAACAAATGCGGTGATGAAGAAAATAGTAGCGTATAAAATATCGCTACTATATTTTCCATTAAACAATTTGACAATAGCTTGTGAAAGCATATATGCCTGAATAATAATTGCCGTTACTTGTATAATTGTTAAAAAAGATAGGATTATTAATAAACGATTAATCCCTTTAAATTTAATAAGATCTTTTCCCATTAATAAGTCAAATCCTTCTCATCCACTCTTTTTCTAAACACATAATAACTCCAAATTTGGTAACCTAGTACGAATGGTAATAATGTACATGCAACAATTGTCATTACCTTTAATGAATATGGACCTGATGATGCATTATAAACAGTTAAGTCATACGTATTTTTGATTGAACTAATCATGACTCTTGGGAATAGAGAAGTAAACAGTGTCCCGACTGTTAATACAATACCAAGACCCGACATAGCAAATGACCAACCATCTCGTTTTTTAAAGATGAATATTGTAGCAAGAATATAAGATACTACGATTAATAAAATTAGTGGAACTGTTATATATGCTTTTACTTTAAACATATCCGTTTCAAAATATGCCATACCAGTAAAGGCAACTAAGAATAGGAATACCGGTATGATTACCATACGTGCTAGAGAACGTGCACGGTTTCTTAATTCTCCAACTGTTTTTAATGTTAAAAACATTAATCCGTGTAAGAGGCATAATAATGTCACCGTTACTCCGCCAACTACTGTAAATAAATTTACGTAATCTGTAAAACCAGCAGATATATTCATATTTTGATCGATGGGCATACCTCTAAGGATACTCGAGAATAATACACCGAATAAAAATGGTGGTAATAAACTACCGAAGAAAATGACCCAATCCCAAGCTTTTGCCCATTTAGAACTTTCAACTTTCCCTCTGAATTCAAAAGCAACACCACGTCCGATTAATGCCATTAATACAAATACAAACGGAATATAGTATCCACTAAACATCGTTGCATACCAATTTGGGAATGCTGCAAAAATTGCTCCGCCTGCCGTTAATAACCACACTTCATTTGCGTCCCAAAACGGTCCAATTGTGTTTATTAAAATTCTTCTTTCAGTATCATTTTTAGCTAGTAGCTTTGTAGATATACCTACACCAAAATCGAAGCCTTCTAAGAAGAAGAACCCTATAAATAAAACTGCTACGAGTAAAAACCATAATTCATTTAACTCAATCATATATTGATTGCCTCCCTTTCAAACGGATCGACAGTAGGAACTTTTTCAGTTTCAACATGGTGTGTTCCTTTTTTAATTTCTTTCACAAACAAGTAAACTAAAACAACTGCTAATATGGCATACATCGTTGTAAACGTTGTGATTGAAAAAATGAGTGATCCTTTTGAAACATTCGGTGATACGGATGCAGCAGTAGTCATTAAACCGAATACAGTCCATGGTTGGCGACCTATTTCCGTCATAACCCATCCAGCTGTATTTGCAATAAACGGTAAAGAAATTAGTAAAATTGATGCCTTTAAGAATAGATTTTTTGATTCTAATTTCTTACGATAGCTAAAATATAAACCTAGCATCGCCATTAAAATCATGACCATTCCTGCTCCTGCCATTATTCTAAAGCTCCAGAAAGTTGTATTAACTGGTGGAATATAATTTCCAGGACCATATAATTTCTCGTACTGCTTTTGTAATGTATTCATACCAGGTACTTTACCTTCAAACTTCTCATAAGCCAGATAACTTAATAAATATGGTACTTCTACCTCGTATTTATTTTCTTTCTTTTTCGAATCAATCAGACCAAAGACCATCCAGCTTGCAGGGTCTCCGCTGTCTTTCCATAGACCTTCACTTGCAGCCATTTTCATCGGCTGAGTTTTCATTAAATGCTTCGCTTGAGAATGTCCGCTAAATGCAACACCAATTCCTGCAATTAGCGCGAACACCATTGCAAGATTAAATGCTTTTTTAAATAATTCTATTTCCTGTTTTTTTAAGATTTTATATGCACTTACACCAGCAACAAATAACGCGCCAGTTGCTAATGCTCCAGCGATTGTGTGAGGAAACTCAACTTTAAGTTGTGGATTTGTAATAATCGCTAAAAAGTCGGTCATTTCTGCGCGACCATTTTTAATCGCAAAGCCAACTGGCTCCTGCATAAAAGAATTGGCTGCTAAAATCCAAAATGCAGACATTAACGTTCCGAATGCAACTAACCAAATACACATTAAATGAATTTTTTTATTAAGTCTTTCCCAACCAAATATCCATATGCCTAAAAATGTAGATTCCATAAAAAATGCTAAAAGTGCCTCAATTGCAAGTGGTGCTCCAAATACATCACCTACGAAACGAGAGTATTCAGACCAGTTCATACCAAATTGAAACTCTTGAATAATACCTGTCACAACACCAACCGCAAAATTAATTAAAAATAAGTGCCCAAAGAATTTTGTTAACTTTTTATATTCTTCTTTATTTCGAAGCACATACAATGTTTCCATAATTGCTACCATAAATACTAAACCTATTGAAAGTGGTACAAATAAAAAATGGAAAATTGTTGTAGAACCAAATTGTATTCTTGCAAGCTCTAACACACTCACAGTACATCCCCCTTAGGATCAAAATCATTTCAAAAAAATTTTCATTAAGCTCGAGCGAAATTTTGAACATTTTTTCACAAATAAATCATTAAGTAAATTTTAGAGAACCACTCTATAGTACTCTTGTTACTTCTAGTTTACTTTTCCAAAGGGGTTTTTGCCTTAATCTTTTTTGTCTAAATCGTGTCTATAAATTGTCTATTTTGTGACATAGTTCACATTCACTGATAAAGTTACTTTTTAATTCTAAAGAAAGCTCGTTGATTGGTGAGCCTTTACACGAAGACAGAGGCGTAGTTGCACTCATATTTAATATTTCGTCGAGTTTTCTCCTCCGCTGGCAATTTATACTTAACGTGTAAAATAGTCGTCCCTTTTTTTCCTTAGCTTTGAGCTTATTAACTAAAAAAACATTACTGAAAGCAACCATATAATGGCATTGCTTCAATAATGTTCCGAAAAAGCTAAAAAAAGTTGTTCATTATTTAAGATAGAAATACTGGACCATAAACAAGGGCCCCTCCGATTACGTATAACGTTCAAGTAATAATAAGGAAAGTACACTAATTATAATTGTTTGCGTTAGGCCTACCCCCATTATATGAATCGTTAAAAAAGTCAAAGGCCATAATGCCAAGAAAACGGCGATTAAAGGTCTAACTAGTGACGTCATCTTTTTGACTTTTGGTGAATTCTTATGCTCCATTAATATGCTTAATAAAGCAATCATCAAGATTAGAGAGGGTGTAATTGTTGCAAATAATCCTACAAAGGAACCAAAAAAGCCGCCCTCAACATTTCCAATATATCCGGCCATCTTTGTAGTAACTAAGTAAAAAAGAATTGAAATCTTTTTTTATAAGACTCCAATCCTTTTATTATTTTAAGCCTCGATTTCACTTAATTGTTTTTTCTTGGATAATTTAACTCGAACTGCAAAAGTTACATTTGTTAAGATAATGAATAACGCTGCAAATCCACATAAATAGTAGACTTGATCCCAAACAAACCCTTTGCTAACAGAACTAGAGATTAATTCTCTGAATCCTTTTATTGCATAAGTCATAGGTAAATATGGATGAATGGTTTGGAAAAATGTTGGCGTTAATGAAATTGGGAAAGTACCTGAAGTTCCACCAATTTGTAATAACATCATAACAAACACTAAATATTGACCTATATTTCCTAATGTAACAGTTAAGAATTGTATTAATGAATAGAAGGTCAAGCTAGTGATAATGGTAAACACTACGAATAACCACACGTTTTTAACATCAAGACCCATACCGTAAATTAAAACCATATCTGCTACGATTGATTGCATGATCCCCACGAAAATAAGAACACTATATTTACTAAAGAACCAAGCTAAACCAGTAGTCGGAGCAATAGAGTTCTTTCTCATTGGATAAACTGAAGTGAACATTAACCCACCTGCAAAAAGTCCAATAGATAATATATAAGGTGTTAATCCTACACCATATTCTTTTACATTATTTAATTTATGAGAAACTAGCTCTGTAGGTTCTGCAAAGAATTTATCAGTTGCATCACTAGTTTTAACTTTATTAACTTCATCTCCTCCATCTTTTAGGGATTTATGAAGTTCAGTTGTTCCTTTTGTTAAATCAGTTGCTCCTTTCAATAAGTCTCCAGACCCACTATATAACTTATTCGTTCCATCAGATAGTTGTTTAGAACCATTATTTAATTGATTGATCCCTTGGACTAATTGGTCCCCACCTGTATTTAATTTACCTAGGCCAAATGAAAGTAATGAACTTCCTTCACTTAATTCCTTTGTACCATTGTATAAAGCATTACTTCCTTGAGCTAATTGATTTGCTCCATTAGACGCTTCTTGCAATTTACTATTAAATAAACTTAAATTTGCATTTAATTCTTTTTGTCCAGCAAGTAGATTATTTGAACCTTCATATAATTGACCTTGTGCTGCAGCAATTTGATCAACACCATTTTTAATTTGATTACTTCCTTTTGATAGTTGATCTAAGCTATTTGAAATTGCTTGTAATTTCTGTAATTCTTCTTTACTTAATGAACCCTCTTTCAATCCATTAACGATTGATTTAAGAGCATCATTAGTAGTACTTAGATTCTGATTAAATCCTGCTTCATTTTTTTGCAGTTGGCTTGAGCCAGCATAAGATTGTTTTAGTCCTGCATTCAATTGGTTACTTCCAGCTTCTAGCTTAGAAGAACCAGCTTCGATTTTATTGCCACCATCTACTAGTTGCGATAGTCCATTATTTAAATCACTAGAACCTGCTTTTAATGTACCAGTTCCTTCTAGAAGAGCGTTTAAACCAGTATTTAATTTATTTGCACCATCACTTGATTGTTTAATACCATCCGATAATTGTGTCGCTCCACTTTTCAGTTTCGTACTACCATTTTCAAATGTGATCATGCTGTCATTTAATTTTTTTAAATTTTTATTTAAAACATCTGTTCCATCTGTTATTTTTGCTGCACCATCATTGATTTTACCGGCACCATCAGATGCTTTTGTCATACCTTCACCAATATCCTTGAAATTATCAAATACTGTTTTAGCATATTGTTCTGTAATTTCTTTTGAGATATTAGCATTTACTTCTTTCATTGCATTTGTACCAATTTGTGCGCCTACATAGTTTTTACCCGCATTCGTGTAATAATTTAATTTCATTTTCTGCGGTTTTTCGTCTAATAACGTAGCTGCATTTTTGGAGAAGTTAGAAGGTAATTCGATGACTAAATAATATTTTTCATCGTTTAATCCTTCCATTGCCTGTTTTTTATTTGTAACTTTCCATTTGAATGATTTATTATCTTTCAATCCGTCTACAAAATCTTTCCCTACATTAAGCTTTTTATCATTAAACTCAGTTCCCTTGTCATTGTTAACAATTGCGACAGATAGTTTTTCTGTTTTATTATAAGGATTCCAATAAGCTGATAAGAAAATTAATGAGTAAAGCATTGGTACAAGACCAATTGCAATGATTGTAGCAATCGTCATTGGTTTCTTTAAAATATTTTTCCATTCTTGTTTAAACACATTCTCACTCCCCTTGTTAGACCAATTGACCAAATGTGTATTATGGTCAATCCATTGCATTTAAATAGTTTAATACTCCCTTTTATAAAAAAATAAAAGGTAATACTAAACCATTCTCCCGTTAAACTCATTTTCATGTTTATTCTGGACTTTTATTTCCTATTAATCCAAATAAAATTAATTGCACCATTTTATTTATAGCGTCATCTGTAATATGCATTGGATCATTATCCAGAACACTCTTTTGTAGATTAAGAATTGATATAATCGTCGTAATCATACTTAAACTTAGTATAGGAATTTCTAAATGGAAATTTGTTTCTTTTGCAAGCATTCTTGATTCTATTTCTTCTTCAATTGGTGTTTTACGATAGATCTGTTGGAAGAAAATTTCTGATAACTCAGGGTGTCGTAAAGTTTCACTGATCAAGATTTCAATTTGATTTCGATTCTTTTCTACCCATCTAATCCTTTTCTCAACATATAACCTAAGCAATTCTTCAATTGAAAGCTTACTAAAATCCTCTTCCATCCAAACGTCTTGAATATCTGGTTTTACACATGTAATTAATACATCCAGCTTGCTTTTAAAATACTTATAAATCGTTGCTTCGGAAATTTTACTTTCTTTTGCAATTTGATTAATTGTCGTGCCATCATAACCATTTTTCGCAAATAAATGTTTAGACTTTTCTAGTATTAGATGTTTTGTTCTTTCTCCTTTATTCACTTTTTACCTCCTTAAAAACCTTTGTTAAAAAGGAATTAAATTTTAGGTATTAGCATGCTACAAAAAAAGTAAGTGTTTATTCACTTTTCTAGTATATTCATCGAATTCGTATTCGTCAACAAAAAGTAAGTGAACACTTACTTTTTTAATCTTTTTTTAATATTTCCTTTTTTATACGACAAATATTAAAAAAATGTTGCCTTAATCGGCAGTATAATTTATTATTACACTTTGTAGTCAAAATTATCGAATAATTTTGCGAATATTCTTACAAAGGAGAGGGATTTCATGACAGAATTGATTACAGTACTCAACGACTATCTATGGGCTAAATTAATTGTTATTTTATTAGTTGCAATCGGCCTATTTTTAACAGTCTATTTAGGATTTATTCAGTTTAAATTCTTACCTGAAATGATTCGATTATTAAGTGATGGTCGAAACAGAGACAAAAGCAAAAAGACTGTTTCTTCATTACAAGCGTTTATGATCGGAATGGCTGCTCGAATTGGTACGGGGAATATTGCCGGTGTTGCAACAGCAGTAGCATTAGGTGGACCAGGTGCAGTATTTTGGATGTGGTTAATGGCATTAATTGGTTCAGCATCAGCGTTTGTAGAAAGTACTTTGGCTCAGCTTTATAAAGTGAAAGATGGTTCTTCATGGCGTGGTGGACCTGCTTATTATATGGAAAAAGCTTTAGGTAATCGAAAGCTTGGTATTATTTTTAGTATTTTAATTACTTTATCTTTTGGTCTTATTTTTAACGCCGTACAAGCAAACACGATTGCTGCTTCGATTAATAATGAATTTGGCGTTAATACAAAAACAACTGCAATTGTACTTGCTATTATTACGGCATTAATTATTTTTGGTGGCGTACATTCAGTTGCAAAATTCTCAACTGTTTTAGTACCAATTAAAGCTGGTGTCTACATTATTTTAGCTTTATGGGTAATGTTTTCAAATTTCGATATTTTACCAGATGTATTTGGTGCAATTTTCTCTGAAGGAATTTTTTCGTTTAAACAAATGTTTGGCGGTGTCATGGGTGCTGCAGTTCTTCATGGAATTCGTCGTGGATTATTCTCAAACGAAGCTGGTATGGGTTCAGCTCCAAACGCAGCTGCAACAGCTGACGTTACTCACCCTATAAAACAAGGTTTAATCCAAGCATTAGGTGTAATTGTCGATACATTTATCATCTGTTCATCTACAGCTATGATCGTATTAGTTTCAGGCGTTTATAAAACATCTGAACTATCAGGTATTCCTTTAACACAGGAATCTTTACGTGTAAGTCTAGGTGATTTTGCTGCAACATTCGTTTCAATTTCAGTATTCTTATTTGCATTAAGTACAATTATGGGTAACTATTACTATG
Organism: Gottfriedia acidiceleris; assembly: GCF_023115465.1. Lineage (NCBI taxonomy): Bacteria > Bacillati > Bacillota > Bacilli > Caryophanales > Bacillaceae > Gottfriedia > Gottfriedia acidiceleris. Next base: position 4,222,392 of record NZ_CP096034.1, read on the forward strand.
GTGAATCAAATATTAGCTTCATGAAGCATTCGAAAAAATCCATTTACCTATACCGTTTTGCTGTAATTGGAATGGTATTATTCGGTGCTTTATATAGCGCTGAATTAATATGGTCTTTAGCAGATATCTTCATGGGATTAATGGTATTAGTTAATCTTTACGCAATTACACGTTTAGCTAAAGTTGTAAAAGCTTTATTAAAAGATTATGTTTCTCAAAAGAAACAAGGCTTGGATCCTGTTTTTTCTGCTGATAAAATCGAAAACATACCAGGTCGTGATCAGTTAGAGGCTTGGGTTGATGAAAAAGACGCTAAGAAACAGATTGGATAATAAACTCTGAGTAACTACCCTTCATCTTTTAAGATGAGGGGTTTTTTTTTATAACTCTTCTCCCCTAAAAAGCCACCAACGAATTATTGGTGGAGTTGGTTCATCACACTTAATTTTATATACTGTCCTAATCTGATTTTTCAAGAAGGTTTTTAGATATTTTGTTACCTCCTCCTTCTAATATTTTTATACCTAAATACATCCCAAGTGAGTTTAATAGTATATCATCAATATCGAAACTTCCTACAACATATTTTTTTTGTAAAAATTCTATAAGTATTACTAATAATATTGAAACTAAAATACAAATAGAAACTTTCATCTTTCTATAAAAGTAATAATAAACTATACATCCTAGAGGAATAAAAATTACAATATTCCCTACGATATTCGAAAAGATATAAATAAAGGCAGTTTTACTGCCTAAATACCCTAATATAGTTTTTTTTGTATATTAATCTAGTATTAGTTTCAATTAAAAAATCCAAACTAATAAAATATTAATATATTTTTAATGTATCATTTCAAGCTTGACCATTACCCGAAATAATCTGAAAACTTTATGTACTTTCTATATTTTTCATAATTATGTCACAATGAAGGAGTATGTCCCTCACTTCTAACTCTCTCCCTACTCAAATTCTAAAAGGTATTTCAAAAAATAAAAAAACCGTCTGAAAAATATCAGACGGTCTTACTTCTTTCATTATAAAATTCCCCATCTTAGAAAGCAGTCCAACCTGCATCCCCAGTAACAACAGTTCCGTTAACAAAGCTCGATTCACAAGAAGCAAGAAATAGTGCAATGGCTGCGATTTCTTCTGGTTTTCCTACACGTGGATTTACTCCTAATCCTACTTGAATACGTTCCATTTTGCATATAAAACAGCAATAGCTTTCCCCATTCCTGAACCAGCTACAGTTACTACTGCTACTTTAGTTTGTAGTCTCATATCAATTAGTCTGTATTGTACTTAGGCTTTTACTGTTACCTTTTTTAAATGAGTTGTCGTCTCTTCAGAAGCTACTTGTTTGCCTTTCTTTATAAAGAAGGAAAGTAGTAAGCCGATGATCCCAATTCCGACAATTACAAGATAAGCATCGTTAATTCCTTGAATTGAAGCCTCTTTAATTAGTTGTGCTTGCGTTAGGCCCTTTGTAGCTGCTGTAGGAATTAAATCCAACATATGAGTTTTAGTACGGTCTGTCATTACTGTAACAAGAAGTGAAGTACCAACAGCTCCGGCAACTTGACGAATTGTATTTGTTATAGCAGTACCATGTGCATTCAATTCTTTTGGCAATTGATTTAAACCAGCTGTCTGGATCGGCATCATCATTAAAGCCATACCGATTCGGCGTCCCGTAGACATAAGAACTAGATAAGTGTAGCTAGTTGAGTCAGTTAAGTTTGTAAAGCCAAGGGTAGTAGCAATCGTAATGATCATTCCAATAATAGCTAACCACTTTGCACCAACACGATCGAATAGCTTTCCGGTAACTGGCATCAGGAAGCCCATTACCAGGGCACCTGGTAGTAGAAGAAGTCCAGACTCTACTGGTGTGTAACCACGAGCATTCTGTAGATAAAGTGGAAGTAGCATCATATCAGCATACATAACCATTGTTACTGCGATATTAATAACTGTCGTTAATGAGAACACATTAAATTTGAATGCACGTAAATCAAGTAAAGGATTATTTGAGATTATTTGTCTCCATGCAAATAGCACTAATGCAACAACCCCAGCAATAACCGTGCTAATTACTTCTGAATCTGACCAACCTAATGTTCCAGCACGGCTGAAACCATAAAGTAATGCCCCAAATCCAATAGTAGATAAAGTAACACTAAGAGTATCAAATTTAGTGATGATTCGATCTGATACGTTACGTAAATAAATGAATCCTAGTACGATTACAATAACCGCAAATGGAATCATTCCGTAAAACATCGTTTCCCATTTGTAATTCTCCATAACGTAGCCTGCAAGTGTAGGACCTATCGCTGGTGCGAAAATAATCGCAAGCCCAACCATCCCCATTGCTCCCCCACGTTTTTCTGGAGGGAAAAGTGTCAAAATAACATTTGTAAGTAGTGGCATAATAATTCCAGCACCCGCTGCCTGAATCAAGCGTCCAGTTAACAAAATTGGAAAATCTGTCGCAATTGCAGAAACAATCGTTCCCGCTAAAAAGATAACCATTGAAGCTTGAAAAAGTTCGCGTGTTGTAAATCGCTGCATTAAATACGCAGTAATCGGTATTAATACACCATTTACAAGCATATATCCTGTCGTTAACCATTGTGCTGTTGCTGCCTTGATATGAAAATCAACCATTAGCTCCGGAATGGCAACACTCATAAGCGTTTGATTTAATGTTGCAAGAAAAGCACCTAAAATCAAAATAAACATAATAGGTCCTTTTTTTAGCGAATTTGTATCTGTTACAGAATTTTTACTCAATCCCCCATCAATCCTTTCTCTCTTTATCATGGACATAATTTACAAAGTGTTTAATAATTAACATGATATAAATTACATTATAATTAGTTAGTTAATTCTTACAACCGACAATATTTCTAGAAATGTATCGTAGTTATCACTCTTTATGGTTCTGTAGTTAATTTCGATCATAATAAACACATCTGAAATAATTGTAAATTTTATTGAGAAAGGTGATTTAAATTGAAAGAAGGTACAAAAAAACGAGTGGATCCTCGAATTACTCGTACACGCCAATTAATTAAGGACGCTTTTATCGATTTGCTTGAGGAAATGGAAATGAGCAAAATAACCGTTAACCGCATAGCTGAACGAGCAACCGTTAATCGAGTAACATTTTATCTGCATTATCGTGACATTCAGGATATGTTGGAAAAAATGGCTCAGGAAATGGGTGAGGAAATCGAGCAAATTTTAAGGAGATCAGAAATCAACCATAAATCAATAGAAGAAATCGATTCGTTAAGTCTCTTAAACTTACTTGAACATATAGCTGAGAATGCTAAGTTCTATAAAGTTGTTCTTGCTTCAACTCAAACACCAATCTTTACTCAGCAATTATTAAATATCATTACTGAAACAATAACAATACGAAGAGAAATCGATTCCTTGCACGTTCAGATGGCTATTCAAAGGGATATTATTATCTGGTACGGTTCTTCCGCTCTAATCGGTACGATTGTATCTTGGTTAAGAAATGACATGCCTTATACACCTCATTTTCTTGCTAAGCAATTATCACTACTCTTCAGAATTGGTAACAGATTGCAGTAGTTCATTTAGTTAATTTTAGATTTGATTGTAATATAAAAAAAATCATTAAAATCTGTCTGTACGTATTGCCTACAGTTTTTAATGATTCATTCAAATTGTCCGATTAGACATACAATTTTATCCAAAAACACTCAGTGCTATTACTGAAAAACGAATGAGCAATTATCCATAATTTCTCAATAATCTTATTCAAATTTTATTTTTCCTTAATAGATCTTTAAGTAATACTTCATAGCCTATACCAGTTTTCTAAATATACTATTTTTGTTGATAAATGTAGAATTTTAGTATTAACTACTATATTTGAAAACCTGAATGGGAGGTGGAATTAGTTATGTATGAAGGAAAAATCATCAAGTTTTATAGAGAAAAGTACAAACTAACGCAAGAACAGCTTGGAAAAGATATTTGCTCCGTTACCCATATAAGTAAAATAGAGTGTGCACAGACAAAGTACGCTCCTGAAATTGTTAATTTATTATCTAAAAGACTAGGCATTAATATGGAATTAGAAGTAGCTAATTTTATGAATATCAAACAGCGTCTACTTCATTGGCACGATGTAATCATCATGCAATTATTTGAAGAGATGGATCAAATAAATTATGAATTTGAAATGGAAGAATTAATTCAAATTTCAGAGTACCACGACATGTATCAGTTACTAAGAGCTAAATATTTTCTAACTCATAATAAGATCAATGAAGCTTATAAAATCATCAAAAAGATTCAAAAAAAAGAAGCCAAGTTAGCACAATATGAAAGCAACTTATTAAAGCATATTTTAGGAATTTATTATTTAGCAAAACAAGAATATGTTAAAGTAATCCAAATTCTAAAGTCCATCGATCATACTAATTATAAAAACCCTGAATATTATTACCATTTAGCAGTTGCTTATCATACATTAAAGGCCCCTGTATTAACCTATTATTATGCTGAAAAATCTCATCAATTTTTTAAACAAATCAATAACTATCTTCGAGTGATTGACGCCGAAATGTTAATGATTATTCAAGTACAAGGTGAGACTTTGGATGAAGAGATTATTATTCGGTTTAAAAATTTGATTAGAAGCTGTGAGTTATGTAATTCACCTGATCGAAAAGCAAAGGCTTTGCATAATTTAGCATATGAATATTACAGAGGTAAAAATTATAAAGAAGCTAGTAATTACTATAAGCAATCTATGCATCTTAAAGATTCAGAATGTTCATCATATTTGTTATCTTTAGAAGGCTATATTCGAAGTTCTTTTGAAGATGCTGCATGTAACTTGGAAGAACTAATTCAACAAGCAGAAACCGGCCTTTCTACAGCAAAAAAGCATAGTTACACTTTATATATCCATTTATTTAAGCTTTTACTTTATTTCTTAAAGTCGAAAGAAAAGGAATACTATCATTATTTAAACAACAGGGCGTTACCTATGTTTATGAAAAGTGGATTTTCATTTTTAGTGGAGCGCTCTAAGAAGGAGTTATTTAACTATTATTCTAAAATGGATTTAAATGAGCAGGCAATGGAAATAGCACAATTAATCGTAAATTCTTAATAACGTTTTTAGGACTTTTTATTATTACACTTATATATAAGATAAAAAAATAAGACAAGAATACAATTTTCGTATTCTTGTCTTTTCTATTTTTAAGGGAAAGTTTAGATGTTGAAAAAAGTTGATCTAATTCATTTTACAAAAGGGTGTTTATACTTTTTTCTAAACACCCTTTTTGTAATTTTTACTTAACAGTTACTTGACGTACTACCTTACCACTCTTATTACCTGCTTTATCAACCGCATGTAATGAAATTGAGATTTTACCTGCCTTTTGTTTAGGTAATTTTCCAGCAAATGTTCCATTACTTGAAACTTTTACATTCGCTTCAACTTTAGATCCGATTGAAATAACAATCTTCGCATTTGCTTCTGCTTTACCATTTATTTGAATACCTGTTTTTGAGCTTACAGATACGCTAGTAATAGCTGGTGCCTTTGGAGCAGTGCGATCTATTGTTACTTTTGGTTTACTTACAGTAATATTTGAAGCAACACTTTCGTTTCCTGCTTGATCTTTAGCTGTTACAGATAGAACTGTACCTGCTTTTTGTTTACTTATTGTAACTTTAAATGCTCCGTTTGAATCTGCTTTTCCTGAACCGATTACGTTACTTCCAATTTTAACAGTAATTGTTGCATTTGCTTCTGTCTTACCTGTTAAAGTTACGTCATTATCATCAATCGGGTTAATAACTGGCGAAGTAGGTGCTGTTTTGTCTAGTACGATTGTATTAGAAGCCCCGCTCTCGTTTCCTGCTTGATCTTTTGCAGTTACAGTTAGAATCGTGCCTGCTATTAGTTTACCTACTTGAATTTGATAATTCCCGTTCGAATCAGCCTTTCCTGAGCCGATTACATTATTTCCAATTTTGACCGTAATAGTCGCATTTGCTTCTGTTTTACCAGTTAATGCTACGTCATTATCTCCAATTGGGTTAATAACCGGAACGCTAGGTGCTGTTTTGTCTAATACAATTGTATCGAAACCATTACTCTCATTTCCTGCTGAATCTTTAGCAAAAACTGAAAGAACTGTACCAGCTTTTTGTTTACCTACTTGAATTTGATATGATCCGTTTGAATCTGCCTTTCCTGTTCCAATTACATTATTCCCAACTTTTACAATGATTGTTGCATTTGCTTCTGTTTTACCAGTTAATGCTACGTCATTATCTCCAATCGGATTAACAACCAAGCTTGGTGCTGTTTTGTCTAATACAGTTGTATTGAAAGCATTACTTTCGTTTCCTGCTAAATCCTTAGCAGTAACTGAAAGAACTGTACCAGCTTTTTGTTTACCTACTTGAATTTGATATGATCCGTTTGAATCTGCCTTTCCTGTTCCAATTTCCTCATTACCAATTTTAACAATGACAGTTGCATTTGCTTCTGTTTTACCAGTTAACACTTCGTCATTGTCTCCAATTGGATCAATTACAATTGATGTAGGAGCTGTATGATCTTCTTGTTTTAATACGTTAATCGTAAATTCTTTTGTTGTTTTGTCGCTACCTTTTGAAATCGTCGCCGTTAAAGTGACTGTCTTGTCTCCAGCTTCGTAAGTAGGACGAGTTACTGTTCCATCCTCTTTAATTACTGGTGGCTCACTTGAAGACCATGTAATCGTTGTATCTTGGCTACCGTTTGTAGGTAAGTTTAGATTTGTTGTAACAGCATTTGAATCTGTATTTTCTTTCTTGATTAGATTCCATACAAGTGAAGCTTTTGCTGCTTGTACAATTGCTGAATTGTCCGAATTCTCACTTCTTACCACGAAACCAAATTGGTTTGCTATAGAAGCGTTACCTAAACGGTAAATCGCAGTTAAAGTAACATCTGTATTCTTTGCTGGTCTAGTCACTTTTCCATCAGGAGCTATTACGCCTGGGTCACTAGATTGCCATGTGATTGTTACTCCATCATTACCATAAGTTGTTGGTAAATTTAAGTCTTTCGTAATATCAGTTACTACCTTATTTTCACCAAGTAAATCTCCAACTTGAACTTCATGATATGCTCTTAATACAATTGTTCTTTCTTTATTATCTGTATCTTTTAAGACTGTTACATTAAACGTTTTATACACTGTAGATGTGTTTCTTGTAATTTTTGCTACTAGTTGTACATGTGCATCATCTTCATCAAATAATGGTTTATAAACGTTTCCTTTATTTGTTACATGCTTTTGATCATCTGATGTCCAAACGATTCTTGATCCATTTGAACCGAATGTTGGAAGTGAAAGTGCATCTGTTAGATTGTTTAAATCCGTGTTATCACCGCGAATAACATCCCAAGTGATATTTGATGCATCTTCATTCGCTGCAATTTCATCATTAACTTCTTTAGCGGCAACTGTTACGTTAAATGTTTTTACAATACTTGCACCACCAACTAATACTGTTGCAGTCAATGTTACATTAGTATCTTCTGTTGGTCTAATAACAGTTCCATCATTTTTGATTACTGCTGGATTACTACTACTCCAGCTAATTACCGCATGATTTGCATCATCATAATTAGGTAATGCTAAATTCGTTAAGATTAATGATTGATCCTTGTTTTCTCCATTGATTTTATCCCATGTTAAGGCATTAGCTGCAATTGTTGCTAATGGTAAATCTGCTCCTTCTGCCGTACCAAGACGATACACTACCACGTTTTTAACAAGTGGATGAGTACCTCCTAAAGTTTTAGCTGGATTGCTTCCAACGATACTGCCACCATCAATTTCAAAATAGTTAGGTCCAGGTTTTAGTTCACCTGTATTAAAGCTAAAAGATTTTACTCCTGGATCATTTTCGTACCCTGGATAGATTTCACCAGCAGAAGTAGTTGGTGATTTACCCCAGTCTGAAGTAGGATCAAATAAATTTTTGTTAGCATTAAACCCATTTCCTACACGCTGCCAATCAGTCCAAGTAGCAAAGAAACGATCTTGAACACCAGTAATTGTTCCTTTTACCGTAAAGTTTGAATCATACGTGAAGAATGTTGCCGTTTGATTGTTATTGTTGTCAATAATCGCATCATTAAGCTTAACCTTTGGAATATATGCATTTTTGTGTAGCTTTACTTTAATAGGTGTTTCATTACCTAAGCAATCGACCATCGTAACTGGGATATCACTATCTCCTTGAGGATATGCTCCAATATCATTGTATCCTGTTGCTAGTCCTGAGAAAGTATAACTATCAGCTGGTATATTCCAACTCGGGATTCCCGTCTTTGTATAAAACACTTGTGCTCTATTTTGCGAATTACCACCTATTAAAATAGGAGCAAGTGCAGTATCGGTACTATTCAGATTACCGTTTGGTGTTTGAATATAGCCCATTAACGATGGGTCATTACCTTCAGTATTGAACACATAATTAGAATCATAAATTTTTGATTTAGAGCTGAAACTATCTACTAATGTAATAGTTGGAGCTATATTTGAACTAGCAATCTTTTGAATCGCGATGTCTTGTGTCTTACTTTGTCCATTTAGCGTGTAATTTACAGTAACTTTAGTCGCTGCAACATTTACTGTTAATGGATATTCGCTTTTATTTCCTAACGTGTCTGTCGCAATAATTTTAATATCATGTTGACCACTTGCATTTGGTAATACAACTGGATATCTAAACGTTTGAGTCGATGTTGTACTATAAGTTGAATACGCTCCCATTGATTTTGGAGCACCGCCATCAACAGAATACTCTACTTTATACCCTCTCGAATTCGAAACTGCATCTTTCACAGAAGCATTTAGCATTAGCGCTACAGGATCACCATCGTTTTTCACAACCGCTCTCATTGAAGTAGTATTCAATGAAGTAATTGTAGGAGCATCAGTATCAACATATGTCTCAATTCCGATCGCTGGTACACCTGGATCATTCCATTTTTCGCCTTCTGCCATTAGTAAAAACTTAACTGCATAAGCTCCTTTAGGTAATGTCGATGGAATTGTAACATTTCCTTTAATTGAATATTCACTATAATTGCTGAAGTATGGCGTTTGTGTAACACTTTGCGCCATGTCAATATCAATTGGGTCCCCAACAATCGTACTATTATCATAATAATTCTTTAAGATGACTGCTTGGATCTTTTTAACACTGTCTGTAGCTCCTACAGCTTTGAAACCTAAACTATAGCTGTCACCCGGTTTAACGTTTGCTTCCCATTTCATACTCGGAATATTGTCATTTAAAGTTGCTGATGTTGTATCAATCCATACATGCTTACTTGTTTTTCTCACAATAATTGTATGAGCGTCACCCATATTACCGATTTTATCCACCGGTGCAACATGAATTACGTTTAATCCTTCTACTAAACCGTTTACTGTTAATTCATATGTTCCATCTGCACTTTGTTTTACATTTTGTTGATAGCCATCTTGCTCTGAACCGTTTAAGGCCATGAATACATTACCATCAACATTTCCTGCATCGCCATCATCCATTTTCCAACGTACAGTATAGCTATTTGAATCCGTTGTTTCCGGATGTGTTTTTTCATCATAATCTGCTGAACGTATTACATTCATTTTTGGAGCAGTTGTATCTTTATACATTGGGATGTAAACTGTTTTTTGCGGTTTTGCATTCAGCGCATCAGCTGTTGCAGTTAGCGCGAAATAATATTGTCCATCTGGAACTTCTACAGCTTCATTCCAAAATGGCCATACTTCCGAAGCCGGTTGTCCAGGATTTCCTCCAGAATATGGATCCGTCTTTTTAACCCAGTCATTATTTGCTAAATGTGTGATAAGATTATGATCTTTATCTACAACATCCACTTTTAAATTACGTGCATTTCGAAGTAAAGCAACGATAGGTATCGGTAGCAGATTATCGTTAACTACATAATATTTATCGCCTAGAGCTAGTTGTCCAGGAGTTCTTGGTGGACCAAATAATGTTTCATATCCAAAAATGCCTGCTGGTGTTTGGAGTGCCAGTTGAGTTCCCGTTGTAGATGCTGTCCAAACATTTGTATCTTTTGTATCGATCACATTTGGTTCATCCCATTTACCATAAAATCCGTTGTATGGAACATTTAATGTCGGAAGAGCTTGATCAGTTGGCGTTAAATAGACATACCCTTCAATAAACGTATTTTTAGTAGTTGTATCCGCAAGTGATACTGTTACGTTAACTCGTTTAACTGTATTTGCTGGTATTGTAATTTCATTTTGATCAAACGTTAATTTTGCATCATCTAAATAACGACTACGAATATTATCCGAATTCGCTTTTTTACTATCTTTTAAGACATCTGTCATGACAGTACCATTCAATTTGTACGTTACTGCTTTATCAGTAAGATTTTGTGCAGTAATCGTAAAAGTAGTCGTGCCGCCAATCTCTCTTAAGCTGACACTTCCTGTACCATCTTTATTTGTTACCACAACCGGTGATTTCAGTGCTAAATCAGGTCGAATCATACCAGCACCTTGTCTTCTTGGTTGGTATTCTGTCATGTAATCTTGACGATCTGCTGGATTGTTATCGTTTATATAGTCTCTTTTTGCTGGAATTGCTGTGTTCATAATTAGATTTTTTGTTAATTGTGCAAATGCTCTTGTTCCTGGTTGGAACCCTTTTGCAATTAACCCTTGCATCACATCTGCAACCGCTCCCGTTACATATGGAGCTGCCATTGACGTACCATCTTCGTTTTCATACGTATCGTGTTTATCTGCTGTTACACGAACAGATGAATAAATTGCATGCCCAGGTGCCATGATTTCTGGTTTTAATAATAAATCACTTGTTGTACCCCAAGACGTAAAGTCAGTTGGCTCACCTGGATTTGACTCACTAAACGCTGAGCCTAATTTTTCATTTGTAATTTTAAGCGTAAGAGGCTTTGGCGCAACAACCGCAAGTCCGCCAACACCAGGTCCAGGTCCAGGTCCAATAACGGTGTTTAGCTTAGAATATGCATCTTCTAGTTTAACTCCAGCATCATTACTAATAAATGTATACGGAATTAATCCAAAACCAACTGGATTATCTAATGGCGCTTTACCTGGTGCATTGTAAATAATGACACCTGCAGCTCCTGCTTTTTGAGCATTGACTACTTTGTCAGTTATGTTAATCGTACCGCGTTGAATTAAAACAATCTTACCTGTTACGTCTAATCCACTAAAATCAGATGGTTGTCCAATTTTAGGCGATCCATCTGTATTTTTACCTAATGAAACTAACTTATATTCCTTACTTGTGTCGTTGTTCCAGTGCCAATCATCAAGACCATCTCCAGTAAATGAGCCTACTGTTCCACCAGAAGTTAGAGCATCATTTGATGTAAATGTATACTTATGATTCGATACGATATTGTTAGCTGCTGCAACTGTAAATGAATCTGGATATACTCCAGGATTCCCGATTTTATTTAAATCAGGTGTTTGACCAATCTTAATCGATTGACCCATTCCACCTACACGATCTGCATATGCATTTGATGCATTTCCTGCTGCTACTACAACAACATGGCCTTCATCAGTAGCATTTCGAATGGCAATTCCCATTGGATCATTAGGGTCCCTTGTGTCAAATGAGGAAGATGAACCAAGGCTCATGTTAATTACATCTGCACCTAATGACGCTGCATGGTCAATACCTTTAATAATATCTTCAGTAAATGCACCTGGTGCGTAATCGGAAAATACTTTTTCTGCGATAATTTGTGCTTCCGGTGCAACTCCTTGAATGACTGGTCCAGAACCTGCTGCAATACCTGCAACGTGCACACCATGTGAGCTTGTATTACTATCCGGTAGCTCTACGTGTGGGATTACATCACTATCTTGATCCGCCCAGTCGTATCCATCAACAACCTTATGTGAAATTGTTCCATCATCACGTTTAAATTTGCCAGTTTTAATTCGAGCTTTACTCATATCTTTTGGATCAGGGAATGCTTCATGGGTATAGTCAACACCTGTGTCAACAATTGCAACGACCATTCCTTCTCCTTTATATCCAGAAGGTTGTCCAACTGCTGAACCGTTCCAAACATTTTTAATGCCTGTTAAATCATGTTGTTGATTAACTGCTGGATAGTATTTATTTTGTAAAGTAACTGCTTTAACATTTGACAATGATTTAATTGTATCGATATCACCGTACTTAATATTATCAATACTAAAACCTTTAAAAACATTTGTATATTCTTGTTTAAAATTAAGACCATTATCACTCTTTACTTTACTAATTGATAATGAGCTCATAATTTCATTCTTTGTTGATTGAATATCTTTTTGTACTAAACTTGTTGCAGTACTTAAAGACATTTGGCTGACACCAATACCACTTGTCATCTCAGAAGCTGTTTGACCTTTTAACTGAACGATTACTGATACTAAATCATCTGGTTTATGTGTATCAACATCCAGTGTTTCCTTATTTTTAAATAAGTCTTTCTGAGCTTTTGCATGTTCAGCGTCAATTGCTTTTTTACCTTTTTCTTTAAGAGCCGTGATCATGTCTTCCGTCAAGTTCAGTGTATTTAGATTGTTCTCACTATTCGTTACTAAAATACCTTGATTGGGATCTTTGTCATCTGTTATTACCGGTAATTGTTGTGCTAGATCTTCGGCTTTTACATATGACATGTTTGACATAATCAGTCCGAAAAGTGATAAAGATGATACGCCTTTAATCCATCTTTTCTTGATATTCATTTGTTTCCCCCCTGATAAGCAAATTGCTTTTCTATTTTTAGTAATTTAAGTATTGAAAATTTTCTAAACACTTAAATATAAATAAATATTACTCGACGATTATCAAATCGTACATTGGGGGAATTGGGCACTTTTGACTATATTTTTTTCGTATATTAACTGCAAAAAACGACATAATTCAACTAAAAAATATAATAATTTTCTTAAATTCAATAAAATTTTATAAGATTTTGTAAAAAAAGCTCTTATTAAGCAAAAAATTGTTAATTTAAAAAAAAGAATTCATTTTGTGCTAATTTGGGGGAATTTGAACAATTTTTTTAAAAAATTGATTTGCGGATTCAAGTTGCCAATGATTGTTATCAAAAATTTTATCGTACTTTAATACTATTAGGTTTTTATTAATATAAAAAAATAAGACAAGAATACTAAAATTGTATTCTTGTCTTTTATTATTTTTAAGGGAAAGTTTGTATATGAAAAAAGTTATACTAATCGTTTTACCTGCTTACTTTTCAAAAAGGGTGTTTATTAATTACCTTATAAACACCCTTTTTAATTTTTACTTGAGAGAATTTATACTGCTTGTTATTACATTTCTTATAGTTTGATCGCTACAACACTTGACCAGTCGCTATAGATTTTTTTCGATCCAACAATTTTAAATGAACGGACTTTGTAATAGTAAGTTTTACCCTTACTTAATCCAGTATTTGTGTATGACGTCGTTTTTACGTCACTTAGGTGCGAATATGAACCTGTTTTTGAAGTTGATTTAACAATTTCATAACCTGCAGCACCTGACACACTTGACCACGTTAATTTAGCTGAAGTTTTTCCGTACTTTGTCACTTTAGCATTTGATGGTTTAGCTGGAATTGCTACCCATTTCGCATAAATTGTCGTGTTTGTTGTAACTCGATCCTTCGCAAAGTTCCAAGCTACTTTACCTGCAGCATCTTTGTACCATCCAAGGAATACATATCCTTTTCTAGTTGGTGATGCTGGTTGACCTACTGTTGAATTGTATTTCACTGTTTTAGCAGCCACAGAACTTCCGCCATTACTGTTAAATTTAACAGAATATTTGTTAATGTTCCATTTTGCATAAAGTGTAATATTACTTGTTAATGTTACATTTGAACCTACTGCTGTTTTTAATGCAGCATCTTTGTACCATCCAACGAATGTATAACCCGTTCTTGTTGGGATTGGTAATTTAATCACGCTATTATAATTTGCAGTTTTGTCAGCCACTTGACTGCCGCCATTGCTAATATAGTGAATCTTGTAAGAGTTAATACTCCATTTCGCATACAAGATCATGTCACCTGATACTTTATCAGTTTCAAAGTTCCATGGTGTTTTACCTTCTGCATCTTTGTACCAACCAAGGAAAGTATAGCCTGTTCTTGTTGGTTTTGATTCATCAAGTAATGAGTTGTAATCAGCTTTCACTGAAACTACAAGTCCAGCATCTTGTGTGTCATAGATTACAGTGTATTTAGCTAGTTTCCATTGTCCATAAAGTGTTTTTGTAGAATAGATCGAGCTTGTGAAATCCCAAGGAATTGTACATTCTGCATCTGCAAACCAAGCTAATTCATAGCCATTAACAGTCGGTGCTGTTATTCTGCGTGACACAATTTGATCTTTTGTTGCATCCTTAACTACTTGAGGAGCATCACTTTGAAGAACGAAATGTACATTATATCCATTCACCACTTTTTGAGTTACAGTTACATCTGCATAATCAGTAGCACTGATATTGATCTTGAAGTCTCCAATTTTAGAGAAGACACTCTTATCAATTGTAATCGTACGTGCAGCCTTATCTAATTTATATTTTGTTTCATCTAAAGTAACTGCACCAACTTTAATTCTAGTGATGGCATTTGCCCACTCAGAATCAACGAATTCAAGTGTAATATCGTTACCTAGCGCGTTATCTGTCGTATCTGTTAAAACTTGAGATCCGACTAAAGCATATTTTGCATAAAGAGTAATTGGTTTTGTTACAATGTTTGCAAAATCATACGGTGTTGTTAAATTTTGATCTGTATACCAGCCGTAGAACTTATAGCCAACCTTTGTAGGCTCTAGTGGCTTTGTTGCAGTTCGATCGACGATTTGAGCTGGAACAGAATCCCCACCATTTGATACAAACGTTACTTGATATCCGATTACTTGATCTGTAACAATTGCATCCGCATAACCTTCAGAAACAATCACTACATTGACCTTTTGTCCTGCTGTAAATAGGTTATGGTTTAATGTAATCGCGTTATTGCTAATTGTATAATCCTTGTTTAAAACTAAATCTTTTGAACCGATTTTTACTGCTTTGATATTATTTTTCCATGTTCCATCATCTGTAAATGGTAACGTAATATCGCTACCTACAGTGTTTCCAACTGTATCCTTCAATACTGTTGGAGGTGTTTTAATCCAACATACATAGTAAGTTGCATTATCCGTTAAATAAATACCGTTAGTTTGTGAAATCGGTGCTACCTTGTCACTTGAGTTTGCACTGTCTAGATATAGCTTATCGCTTATTGAAAGCGTTCCATTTGTGATATGTGATAATGCTGATTGCATACTAGGTACATTCGCTTTACCATTCACAAGGCCATCAGCAAAGTATAAGTCAGTTGCATTCTTTACCGTTCCGCCGTTTAAATCAATATGACGTCTGTAACTAAGTTTAATATTTGGAATCACGATCTTTTCACCAGTCGTTGCAGTAAGCGTTAAATTATATCCACTAATTTGCCCTGCATTTGATAAACTTGGTGCTGCACTAAACGCAAATTTTTGATCTGGATGTTCACTTGCAAATTTTTCCGTCGCAGTCGTAAATGAAAGCGTTCCAATTCGATCATTCGTTGACATGTCATATGTGCTTGGATCTAACGTATAAGTTGTCGGTGTAGCCTCTGTCGTTCCATCACTCTTTAATTTATAGTAAGTGGCTTCGATTTTGGCAATTTGATTTTTACCCGTTAACCAAGGGATATTCGCAGCATAATCTGGAATATTGACTTTCACATCTCCTTCACCAAGTACCCAACCAATACCGCTTGCTCCACTTATTCCGTCAAACTTCAATCCATTTGGTTTCGTAACATCAACAGGTGAATAGTTTTGCGTAAAATTCACTTGCCATTTCGCATAAACGGTTTGATCTGCACTTACATTAGCAGTTGTGTCCCATTGATTTGTGCCTGCTGGTTCGTTAAACCAACCCATAAATTTATACCCAGGTTTTGTTGTACTTGGATTAACACCTCCACCTCCAGGACTATTTGTAATGACATCTCCATTTACACGGGTTCTATTCGGTCTAAATCCAAATGCGATTGGATTAACTGGAGCGCCACCTTGAGTATCAAACGTAATGCCATATCCAACTGCTTGACTATAAAAACCGTTTGAATCAAGTCCGATTGTTTTAACCGGGTAAATGGTATTATCTGCACCCTTTGAACTGATATCAAACTTATACAACTGAGGCAACCAGTTCGTTCCACCTGGATTGATTGGCGAAGCTGAACTAACAGCTGCATCATTCGTCTTGAATAAATCTGCCTTAAACGTAATTTGACCTGGTACACTAATGTCGTAATATTTGTTCCCACTACCGTCTTTCAAATCTGTGATATCTAGAACGGTTGAGTTTTGTGTTTTCACTTTGATATTATTAATTCCATTACGCCAATTCGCATCATCTGTGAATTTAAACGTTAAATCCTTCCCTACATGTGCTTTTGATGGATCAGTCACTTCTGGAATTGTAGGCGTCGGAATTGGTAGAGCTGAAACCGTAAAGGTATTGGTTACATCTTGATAACCAGCAGCCTTGATTGTAACCGTGTAATTCGTATTCGAATTCGGATTTGATGTGAAAAGAGAACCAGGTAACGTAATTTTTGAAGGCATTACCGCTAGCGCTCCAAATTGATCATAATACGTAGTTGCTTCTGAGATTTTCACTAGATTAGTTACGTCTGTTGAACCTACCATCACTTTTGTAATTGCTTTTCGCCATACCACATCATCTTTAAACACATCACTAACTGGGATGAGATTGATTGATGCACCATTTTGTAAGTCTTTTAACGTTGGAATGGTCGTTTCACTTGTTTTTTGTTTTGGACCTGCAAAATTTAGCGCTGCTCTAATTTGATCGATTCCATCACCAGCATGTAAAGTGAATGTATTTGCAAATCGATCGAATCTTGGATCTGTATAATCTCCTCTGTTTGTCCCAATCGTCACATCTTTCGTTAACGTTAGTTGTGGTTCTGGAACCGTTACACCTGCGTCGATCGCACTTTGATTTTTCAACCCAAAGTTTTTGAAAATAAAATAGAAATCATTGTAATCAATTTTACTTGTTGCAATCGGCGAACCTGTATAGTTAATATCATTGTTACGATAGCTTCTTAATAACGATTTAACTGCTGGGTCGTTTCCACCAAGAAGCGTACTTTGGAACGAATAATCGTTATAAGCTTGAATCTCCGAAGTTAAGTCATTGATGTCAATGACATTATCCCCATTCACATCTCCACCTAAAAGAATCGGGAAAAGACCTCTGATATCTTTTATTGTTCCTGATTGGTAGCCAAATTTATTTTCACCAATGACTGGTGTTTTCTCATATCCTTTGAAATGTCCTGGTACACTCGCTTCGACAGAATATGGAGAGTTACTTACATCCATTGTTACAGCATAATACGGGTTAATAAACGTATAAGCAATTGTGTTATTAAACGATGTAGGATTATCCGTTTCAAACGTTTTACCCTTGTCATCTTTAACCGTTACCTTCGCTCCTGAATCCACTGTGAATTGAGGATATTCATTGGATACGTTGTTTCTTGCGAAAGCTTCAGCCGCCAATTGACCTCTCAGCACGGAAATTGACTGTCTGATATAAGGTACATTTGTTGGGAACCACGTAACTTCTGTATCCTCGCCTGATAACGTTAAATTGGATTTTAAAACCACTAATTCATCTGGTCCTGTAATCGGATCAGGGTTTGAATAGGTTACATCTGCTTCGATAATATTCATATCATGATCAAGTGCACCTTTTGCATCAATGCCAGATATCGTAATATCAACGTTTTTACCAACTTGATAAACTGGATGAACATAAGGTTCACTTACAGTTAATACCTTAGTAGGGTCAATCCCTTTACTGATTAAATAGTTTTTATACTCATCTGTTAATCTGATATTGCTATATTTGTAAACTTGATTATCGTTAAGTGTAATTTTAGCGCCTGTCATACCTACGCCGTGCTTTGTCGCGATTGTCGTTTTGAACGGTTTATTCGCATCGACAACCACTTTATCTTCATTACCTGGCCCCGCATCGACACCTCCAGAATTGGTAAGTGTTAAATATGGGGTACCTTTTTTAATGAAATAATATTCTTGTTTTGTGACCGATGGATCACCAGACCCCGCATAATCAAGTGGATAGACCCAGAAATAGCTACCGAATTTTGACGCTACGTCCTCAGGCGTAATACCAAAATGGAAACGACCTTTCTCATCTGTATTGAACCTTACAGTTGGCGAATCACTATCTTGGAAACCTAAAACTGTGTTTAACCCTTGGTCGACAGGTACAGGTGACCCATCTTTTGGACTTGGCACCGTCGTTTCGCCATTATTTTTCATCACATCGACGTTTGAATCGTAGACTGAACCATAAAATCCTTTAATCTCTTGATTAGGTTGGTAGCCTGTCGTGTCGATTTCATAAATTCCTGGCTTTGAATCACTGTCCATTTTAATGGTCGGTGGTGTGTTGTCTACATAAAGTGTATCTTCTTTTGTGTAACGTTTTCCCGCTTCATCCGTCATGATCATTTCAAGAGAATAAGTACCCTCTTTTATCACTACAGGTTTTGTTGCGATACCGGATGGATCATATGAACCATCATATGGCTTCGTAAATGGAAGATATTGCCCAAGATAAAGTGTGATCCGATTGCCGTAACGGACTCCTGGCGTAATCCCACTTGCATCCCCTAAAGAATTTGTCACCCCTAAATAATGTCCGTCCTTATCTTTTAAGACCATATAAGCGTCTTTCATTGCATTATTCACCGATAAGTCGTAAGTCGTTAGGCTATTCGGTGTCATTGCCTTCGTCGTCACTTTAAACGAATCAATTCCTTTTTCAGCGACAGTAATCGTGAACGGAACTCGATAAGACTCCGATGAGTCCGCCGCATTGACAAGGTGAATATACCCCTCATAAGTGCCATCCAAAGCATTTGATGGTACGGTAATTTTTGCTGTTGCTTTTACTGTACTACCACCATCAACTTTAATAGATGTCAGGTTGGACCCACCAGTAGAAAATGCGATTTTGACATCATTTCCTGTGCCAGGACCTACTTTATTCGATTCGGCAAATTTAGTTGAAAGGAACTCTGTACTTACGTTAAATGTTTTACCGCTTGTTCCTTCGTTTGTTACGTTAAAATCTTTCGATGAAATCACGTCATCGGATCCGTTCGTTGATCCTTCTCCTCTACCTTTAAAGCCAAAGAACATGCTTCCTGTAAGGTTATCCACTTGAGTTAGCATCGAATCTGAATTAGTAGCATATGCTTTGTCTAAAACTTGGATTTTTACATTCTCATTAATTGCGCGTGCAGGATCAACACGTCCAGCACCAACTTGGTATACGCTATAAGTTTTTGAATCTGTATTTATATCCTTAGCTGTATTCATTAATGCCGTTTTTACATCAGCAGGAGTATAGTCTGGATGAGCAGCTAAAACCAATGCTGAAATACCTGCCATATGAGGCGTTGCCATTGAAGTACCTGACATTAATTGATAAGAATACTTATAATCCCTTTTATCTGCACTTACATCTGCTTGTGGTTCCCAAACATCATATGGAGCAGTCGACGATATGTCAACACCAGGCGCAACAATATCTGGCTTGATTGTCCAATCTTTTACTGGTCCTGTTGAACTAAAGCTTGCCAAATCGTCACCTTTTTTTGTGATTGGCGCATCAAGCGTACTTGGGAACGTAATTTTTGCTGATTTAGGATCCTTAAAGATCGCATCAGAAAGAGCTTGTCCCGCAGCTTGAGTCAATGAAACAGAATAAACATTATCCATACTGACACCTAAGAAGCTATTAATATATCCTTGGTTATCCTCATCAGCACCATTGTCCCAAATGATCATACCAGCTACGCCAGCTTTGTGCGCATTTGCCATTTTTGTCTGTAAATACTCCCCGCCACGTTTCACAAGGGCAATTTTACCGGTCATGTCTAATCCACTATAATCTGCCGCACTACCTAAGCCGACATCAACAATTGGAAAAGTTTTTCCTTTAAATGCGTCATCAGTTTGTGTGAAGTTTTTACCAAACAAACGAGCTTTATAGTTCGATGTGCCGTTCTTTAAGGTCATTGTTGCAATATCTTCTGGAATCGTACTTGCACCAACCGTTATCGCTAGTCCAGCAGTTCCTGGTGAACCAACAGTCCCTGAACCAGGTCCTGCATTCCCCGCTGCAACATCACAAACAACTCCCGCTAAAGTAGCATTGTTGATGGCAATACTAGTTGGATACATTGGGTCGTTAACATTCGCACCAAGCGAAAGATTGATAACATCCATATGATCCTTAACAGCTTGGTCAATCCCGTTCAATACTGAGTCTGATGTACCATGACCACCTGGTCCTAATACACGGTAACCATAAAGGTCTACATTTGGCGCTACACCATTTGCTGAATAAACATCATTATTATTTGTCGTATTAGCAGCGATTGTCCCTGAAACGTGAGTTCCATGTTCTGTAATATACTGCTTATAATCTCCAGGAGGTGGGCCTGATATTACATCTGGATTCGTCTTCGCAGCTACCCAATCATCATAAGTTGTTTCCATTGGATCATGGTCATCCACGTATTTTACATTTCCATTTTCATCAAGGCCAACATTATTTACAAGGTCATGGCCTCCTTTATAGACAGCCTTTAAATCAGGGTGATTGTAATCAATACCAGTATCGAGTACACCAACCTTAATTTTTTGGCCTTTTCGAGGACCCGATTTAATAATACCTGTATTACCTTCAGCTTGAAGTTTATCTAATCCTAAGTAGGAAAGCGCTGATGTAGGCTTGCCTACAGATCCACTTGCCTCTTGAGCTTGAGGAGCACTTCCTTCAGCTGCCGTGTATTCAACTTGAGACCAAACAGAAGCAACTTCTGGATTTTCTGCAATTTTTTGAACTAATTTTGCTGGTAGGGATAAAGCAACTCCATTAAATGCTTCTGTATATTCTCTCGTTATACTAATACCCGTTTTAACAGTTTTCCCACCAACTATTTGCGTTTTAGGCTGTGCATTGACAAAGCTCTTAAATTTGGCATGAGAATCTTTGACCTTATTTTGTGCGTCGGAATATTCGTTTGCAAAAGCTTGACTATTTACAGTTGCTCCGCCTTTAGCTAACGATTGCTTAATGATTTGAATCTTAGCCGGATCTTCTTTAAATTGAACAAGTACATTAATATGCTTATCAGGACTATTCAAATCTTTCTGATCGACACGTATTTTTTGACCATTGTCTGCTCCAGTGAGCTTATTTATGTTAGCCTTTTGTTCTGGCGTCAACCCAGCCAAAATGCGATTCACTTCATCTGCTGAAAATTTTCCATCAGATGAGCTTTTTGAGCTTTTTTGATCAACATTCGACTCTGCATGTGCAAGAATTGCACTTTGAGGTAATAAGACATTTAGTAACATTGCACTACTTAATGCAACAGCCGAAAATGTTCGTTTCTTTTGTCTCTTTTTCATGGTTTTCCCCCCATTTTAAGTCAACTTTGATTAAGTATTTAAGAATTTACAATATTCAAATACTAATCTTCTACTTAATAATACTCCACTAAAAAGCCGCGATGTATTGGGGGAATTTGCGATATTTTGTCGTCGTTTGACGAAACAATTCATCGAAATTTACTACTAAAAACAAGTTTTTTACTGTTTTTATTCTCAGAATTGTCGTTTTATGCCATTTTTTCGTTCCATCAACCTAACAGATCAGTTAATTTTTTTAAAAAAAATACAAAACATTCGAATTTGGGGGAATTTTAGCATTTTTATAATTAAATTTATTTCATTTTTTTAGAATACCATATTTTCCTAAATGAATTTATTGTCTTTCATACATAAACAACAAAACTAAATACCTTATTAAAACTGTTAGGAATTTCTCATGTGTTTAACTGAAACGCTAGTTCTAACTTTCTTTTCTATAATATTAGTCATTGCAATATCCTCACTTCTAAGAGATAAACAGGACTAGTAAAAACAGATTTAGTTTGGAGGAAAAAAGAAAACCTCTTAAAACTTTTATAAATCAAAGTTTCAAGAGGTTTACGAATTATTATTTTAGTATAAAAAAAACCACCAAACAGTATGTATTGGTGGAGACGGTGGGAGTCGAACCCACGTCCAAGAATATCGGCACTTAAGCTTCTACGAGCGTAGTCACTGTATTAGCATTTCGCATACCATTTGGCCCAATGACAGGCTTCCTGATAGCTAGTCTGGTTAATCTCTTCCATTCCCCTCAGACGGTGAGGTCCGGCGTAGCCCACTAATAAGTGAACCCCTCTAAGCTATGCACATGGGCGATACATAGGAGGAGCCTTTAGTGCAATTAAGCAGCTAAAGAGAAATTGTTGTTTTTGCCAGTTATTGGCTTTTGCGTTTTAACGAGGCCGACCCCTCGACTCGCGACTTAAGCTCGAACTACCCCTGTCGAATCCGTAACGTCCCCATATAAAATGCTCACATAACTTATTCAGTTCTGTTCGCTATGAGTGACTTACGAAGCATAAAGCAAAGGCTTCATAATCTATAAAATCTGCACATCGTGCTTATTTATGTTGCTGATTAACTTACAAACTTATTATAGCATAATGTGTCCAAGTTGCAATTAACAATTGTTTCTAAAACAAAAACAGAATTCCAATGCTTCAACATTTATCCAATTAGATTCGCTGACGATCTCGGAATGCACGCTCCACTTCACGCTTTGCTTCTTTTTTCTTTAAATCATCACGTTTATCATATTGTTTCTTACCTTTACCTAATCCAAGTAAAAGCTTGGCATAGCCATTTTTTAAATAGATTTTTAATGGAACTAAAGTATAACCTGTTTCCTTTGTATAACCAATTAACTTCACGATTTCTCTATTATGTAGCAGTAATTTTCGAGTACGTAATGGTTCGTGATTATAACGATTGCCTTGTTCATATGGACTTATATGCATATTATGAAGCCATACTTCTCCGCCTTGCACACGTGCAAAGGAATCCTTTAGATTAGCTTTTCCAGCACGTAATGATTTTATTTCAGTACCTTGTAATACGATACCTGTTTCATACGTTTCTTCGATAAAGTAATCATGATAAGCTTTTTTATTTTGAGCAATTACTTTCCCTTCACCTTTTGGCATAAATAACACCTCTCTATCTTTACTTATTTTACCATAAAATATGTTTGTATACATAAAGCAGTGGACAATTTTGTCCACTGCTTTTTATTTACTATCGTTTTTTATTACCTTTTGCGACTTTTTCGTAAAAAGGCTTATTCTTTTTGCTCTTGCTTTTGCTTTTCGTTGGATTAAAACGATCATCGCGTTTATTTCTCGATGATTTTCCACCACGTCCGCTTTCTTTCTCTTCATTTCGAGGTGAAGTATCACCGCCACGTCTTCCACGAGAACGGCCACTGCGAGAGCTGTCTCCATTTCGTTCTGAAGAACCTCTGCCGCGTCCTCCTCGTCCTCTGCCGCCACCAGAGCCACCGCCAAGATTAACCGGTCCTCTACCGCCGCTTCTACGAGGTTTGTTCGATTTCATGCCAACAATTTCAAAATCGATTGCTCGTTCTTCTTTATTAACATTAACTACTCGAACTGAAACTTCATCACCGATTCTGAAGATTTTCCCTGTTCTTTCACCAATCATCGCGTACGTACGCTCGTCATAGTTATAATAGTCATCTGATAAATCAGCAACGCGAACTAAACCTTCAATTGTATTTGGCAGTTCAATAAACATACCGAAATTTGTAACAGAGCTGATAATACCGTCATACTCTTCACCAATTTTATCAAGCATGTACTCTGCTTTTTTCAAATCATCAGTTTCTCTTTCTGCTTCAACTGAGCGACGCTCCATATTGGATGCATGTTCAGCAATTGCAGGTAATTTATCATCCCACTCACGTTTTGTCTCATTATCCATTTTTCCTTCGATTAAATATTTACGAATTAATCGATGAACAATTAAATCCGGATATCGACGAATCGGTGATGTGAAATGAGTATAATACTCCGCTGCTAATCCGAAATGGCCAAGATTATCAGCCTCGTATTTCGCTTGTTTCATTGAACGAAGCATTACTGTTGAAATGACTGTCTCTTCTGGTTGCCCATGAACCATATCTAGAACTTGTTGCAACGCTCTCGGGTGAATTTCATTTCCAGCACCTTTTACTGTATAACCAAATGATGCAATAAATTCAAAGAATCGTTGTAACTTTTCTTCTTTAGGATCCTCATGGACACGATACATGAACGGTACATTTAACCAATGAAAATGCTCAGCTACTGTTTCATTCGCTACAAGCATAAATTCTTCAATTAGTTTTTCTGCAGTTGAGCGCTCACGAATGACGACATCAGTTGGATGACCTTCTTCATCAACTAATACTTTTGATTCTTTAAAATCAAAATCGATTGCTCCACGAGTCATTCGTCGATTACGTAAGATTTTGGCTAACTTGGCCATTTCCTCAAACATTGGGACTAACGGTTCGTAACGCTCACGCAATTCAGTATCTTGCTCATCTAATATTTTATTTACATCGCTATACGTCATTCTTTCAGTTGTTTTAATAATACTTTCAAAAATTTCATGCTTAACAACTTCACCTTTTTGGTCAATTTCCATTTCACATGAAAGTGTAAATCGATTTACTTTTGGATTTAATGAACAAATTCCATTTGATAAACGATGCGGAATCATTGGAATAACTCGGTCAACTAAGTAAATACTTGTTCCACGATCATGTGCTTCTTGATCAATTGGTGAGTTATCTGTCACATAGTATGATACGTCTGCAATATGTACACCTAACTTATAATGACCATTTTCAAGCGCTGTTACTGTAACAGCATCATCTAAGTCCTTTGCATCTGCTCCATCTATCGTTACAATTTGTTCATCACGAAGATCGCGACGAGTGCCAATAGCTGATTCATCAATCTCATCCGGTACAGCATTTGCTTGATCCATTACTTCCTTAGGGAATTCTTGAGGTAAATCAAACTTATGAATGACCGATAAAATATCAACACCAGGATCATTTTTATGTCCTAGTACTTGTACTACAATACCCTCTGCATTTTTCCCATTCTCAGGAAACTGAGTAAGTTCTACAACGACTTTGTGACCTTCCACTGCGCCTTGGGAATTACTCTTTGTAATAAAAATATCACTTCCGAATCGTTTATCATCAGGAACAACGAAACCGAAACTTTTCTGAGCCTGGTATGTACCTACCATTTTCGTTTGACCACGTTCAACAATTTTTACAATTGTCCCTTCTCTACGTGCATCACTTTTTTCTTTTGTAATACGAGCTAAAACGATGTCTCCATGTAAAGCACCATTTAAATCTGACGGTGAAATAAATACATCTTCTGCTCCTGCTTCTTCTGGAATGACAAACGCAAAGCCTTTAGCATGGCCAGTTAATTTACCTCTAACTAAATTAGATTGATCAGGTAAACTGTATTTATTATTTCGTGAACGTACAATATACCCCTCATCTTCTAACATAACCAGCGTTTTTACTACTTCTCGAAAGTCACTTGCATCAGTCAACTCCATAGCCTCTTCTATCCCCTGGATATTTAAAGGCTTATAATCTTCACTTTTCATCAATTCCAATAATTTTTCTTTCCATTGTTGATTCATACTTTTCCCTCCTTTTTCTAATTGCTAAAGGGTATTTAATTTAAGTTTGTCCAGAAAGATTTCATTCTACCATTCCAATTCATTAAGAAATGCTAGTACATCTTCATGTAACATATCTTTTTCCTGTCCAAGTGTAATAACATGTGTTGAATTTTCGTACCATTTTAATTTTTTCTGATCAGATTGCACTTCATTAAAAATAATATTTGCGCTGTCAGTATTAATCATCTCGTCTACAGTAGATTGTACGACAAACGTTGGTGCATATACTGTATCAACATTTTCACGCACTTCTTTAATTAAACCTTGAAGAGCTTTTAATGTATTCATCGGATTTTTTTTAAATTCTTCCATTTCTACTTCAATTTGTTCAGGAGATTTCCCTTCACGTTTTTTAAACTCTCTTGTGTAAGCTAAAACGCCTTCATACATAATTTCTTCACTTTTTATGTACATCGGCGAACACATTGTGACAATACCATTCAATGGAACAGTATAACCTAGCTTTAGTGCAAATACTCCACCTAAAGATAGACCTACCGCTGCAATTTTTTGATGTCCTTTATCCTTTAGAAATTGATAAGCTTCCATTACATCCTTCCACCAGTCCTCTGGTCCCGTATGAACAAGCTCATCTGGTGGTACACCATGCCCTTTATAGTGCGGTGCATGACAAGTATAACCTTGTTTTTCTAAAAAACGGCCAAGCATTCGAACATCCGCAGAATGTCCTGTAAATCCATGTAATAATAAAACTGCTCGATCTCCACCTTCAAACGTAAATGGCTTCGGCATTGTTACTCTCATATATACTCACTCCAAAACTTTTCTATCCATTTTTCTTTCGTTAATTTTATGTTATCTATAAATGATTTTGTTTATTTAAATTTATAATCGATTTCTTCAATATAAATCATTAATAATAATATTTAACTAATTTTACGTAAAGAAATTGTTCTTTTATTTTACCTTTAATTTCAATAATTTACCAATAAACAGTTTTTTTAATTAACTTGTTATGATTTAATAAAAGGTGTGGTAATAATAATGTTGGTCATTTAACCAACAAAAGGAGGATACGTTATGTTTAATAATGTTGAAGAATTTATTACTGAATGGAAAATGGAAGAAGCAAACACAATTAAATTACTAAATGCTATGACAGATGAATCACTTGATCAATCAATAGGTGAAGATTTTAGCTCATTAGGGGAACTAGCTTGGCACATAACGACAGCAATTAAAGCGATTATTTCACAGTCAGGATTACAATTCGAAGCATCTATGAGCAAAGAAGAAATGCCTGCAACTGCGAAGGAAATTACCGAAAAATACTCAGAGGCTAGTAAAGCTATGACTGAAGCAGCTCAAAAAGAATGGAAAGAAAAAGATTTAAATCAAATCATTAACGCTTTTGGATTCATTGAAATGCCTATCCACGCATTACTACGCATGGCAATTTCACATCAAACGCATCACCGTGGCCAAATGACTGTATTAATGCGTCAAGCTGGACTAGCTATTCCAGGAATGTACGGTCCAAGTAAAGAAGAATGGGCTGCAATGAAAGGTTAATAGTTAGAAATTGTCTACATTCTAAAATACAGCCAAAAACCTGGCTGTATTTTTTTCCAAATTATTTAGAAAAATATCTTCCTATCCAAGAGAAATTTTTAACAAAATAAAAAGCCACCCTTTTAGGTAGCTTGTTTATTACAGTTTAAAATATGTTACAGCAATCGTTAGAATGAAGAATAAAACTGCTACAACAACTGTTATTCTTTGTAAAACTAGTTCAAAACCACGAGCTTTTTGCTTGCCAAACAGTTGCTCAGCACCACCAGATATCGCACCTGATAGGCCGTTACTTTTACTAGATTGAAGTAAAACTAAAACAATCATAAGTACTGAAACAATAATTAAAAGTACAGATAAAAACGTATGCATTTCTTCACCTCCACAGTAATACACTGTTACTTCCTATTCTACTATGAAGAATACTATACTTCAATATGAGAGTACAACCTTATTTAATGATTTAAGATTGTTTCTTCTATCCAAGTTTTTACATCTTGATGAACTTCATCTTTATTTATTTCATGAAGCATCTCATGACGACCTTCTTCATATAATTTCAACTTTACATTTGTACATCCAATTTCTTTATATAGCCCATAAACTTTCTTTACACCTTCACCATTTTGACCAACAGGATCTTTATCTCCAGAAAAAATATAAATTGGCAATGAAGTTGGTGTCTTCTTTATTTCATCTTTTCGATGTATAATTCCAATTCCTTTCAACAATTCACGATAATAACTTGAAGAACAAATAAAACCACAATATGGATCTTTAATATAGCGATCAATCTCGGCTTCATCTCTTGTTAACCAATCATATTTTGTTTTAGGAAACTTAAAATGATTATTGAAGTTTCCAAAAGTTAAAAAGTCTAAAATTTTACTTCTCTTATTGGCACCAATCAAAAATGCCTCTGCACTTGAAATAAAGACACCTAATTTTCTTAGTATTCCTGGATCGTATCCAGTTCCAGAAATAATTAACCCATCGTATAGTCCTCCATTTAATTGAACTACTCGTCTGCTCAAATAAGACCCCATACTATGTCCAAATAGAATTAAAGGAATATCTTTTATTTCTTTTCTAATCATTTTACTTATAAAAATAATATCTTTAGCAACTTCATCCCAGCCAATTTCTTCACCAAAAAAACCTAAATCATCTTCAATAGATGCCGTTTTCCCGTGACCTCTTTGATCATGAATAAACACTGCAAACTGATTATGAACTAAATATTCAATAAATTTTTCATAAGCCCCACCATGTTCTGCCATTCCATGTACAATTTGAATTACAGCAATTGGTTCAGCAGGAATATATTTTCGCAAATAGATTTTTGTTCGATCCTTCGCCGAAATTAATCCTTCCCAATTATTCATTTTTATGCCCCTTCATCTCATATGTTGTAAAAGATACTACTAAGAAAAAACAAGTGAAATAGATTATTTCTAATCGTATGTATGTAAATGTAAATTCATCACCCAATATTCTCCAAAAAACAATTACTAATGAAACTATAACAATAATAAATGGAAGTAAATAGGTTTTTATAGTATACCAAATATAATCTTTTAAGTATGCGAAAAAGTTCATAATTATCCTCCCAATTATTTGACACTCATATCCATAATTCAATACTAATCCAAATTATTTTATTCTTTAGGTTAATTTTTAACAATTTTTCATCAATTTGATGAACTTTTTATGTCAAAGTTAAACTAATTTTTTGGATTTTAACTAAACATGTTTTGTATTGATGTTTGAATTGAGATCAAAACAGAATGAATGGGGGATTCGAAATGAAAAGAGGTATACAAACAATTTTAAGCATCGTCTTTGCAATTGTCATGCTTGTCTTGTTCGTTATTTTCTTCGTAAAAGACGATTCTTATCGGTATCCAATCGCATTAGGTGGCTTCGCTTGTGCACTCGTACCGCTCATATTAGATAAGCTTTTCAAGATTCGATTTGCATTTCCGTTTATTCTCTCTTATTTTGCTTTTTTAATAGGGTCCTTATGTCTTGGTTCAATGCTTAGATTTTATAGTTTAGGCTGGTGGGATACGTTTTTACATTTTTTAAGTGGCACACTAGTCGCGTTTTTAGCAATTGATTTAATGGGAAAATTGACTACCAAACAGTCTCGGAGTGAAATGTCTGCTGGATTCATTTTTCTCTTTGTTTTTTCATTTGGAGTATTTTGTGGAGCAATATGGGAGATTTGGGAATTCAGTAGCGACCAATTTTTTGGAACTAATACGCAAGGCGGAGGTAATTTTGATACAATGACAGATATAATCGCAGACTCAATTGGAGCACTCATTATCGCATTTTGGTTTGCTAGATCGAAAAAAAATAAGTAAAAGTATTTATTAATGGATAATATGAAACTATTAAATCTAATTTAGTAGTCACAATAAAAAAACCTGATTAATCTAAATGAATAATCAGGTTTCATATTTTATGACTTCACTTCAACTACGATATTCTTCATAATCTTGAACATTGGCACCATGATGATGATTCCAATAACGAATAATAATGCTGAAACTTGATAAATAGAGATTAAAGAAAAATGCTCCTTTAAAATACCTGCCAAGCTCATAGTAATGACCATAGCTCCCATAAATAAAGGTGTTAATATACCGTTTACCCTGCCTACAAACTTTTCATCAGTATTTTTTAAGATGATTGTATTAATACCGATATGCAACGCAGGCATAAATAGTCCGATAAAGAATTCAGCAACAAGCGTTAGCCAGAACATCTCAGACCAACCTATAACAAATATTCCAATCGCATTGACCGCCATACCGATTAATAATAATACATGCGGTGCCAACTTATTCGATATGACCATTATTAGGCCACCACCTATAATCATAGCGGCTCCATTTGCCGCGAATATCCATTGTAAATATTCCTTATCTAATCCTAGTCGTTCAGTTACTAAAAAAATTGCTAGAGGATGGATAAGACCTATACCTAATCCTGCCGCTGCAAATACTCCACCTAAATAGACGAGAATTTTTCGAGACCAAACGTATTGGAATCCTGACTTCATCTCTTCCAATAATGATGTTGTATGTTCAGACTTTTCTTCTTCTTGATCCTTAGGTAATCTTGTTAATACTAAAGCTGACATAAGAAAAGCAATCCCTACAATTCCCATCGAAACATGTATTCCAGCTTGTTGAAATACGAATGTACCTAATACTGGACCTAAAATCATAAACACTGCCATCATCGTTTGAAAGATAGACATACCTGCTTGCATTTGCTCACCAGGTACATGAACTTTAAATAATTTCATATTGGAAGGCTGAGAAAACTGGGACAAGATTGCTGAAACTAATGTAGCAAAAAACACAAACTTCCATGTTCCATATAATAGTGCTAACAAAATAACAAATATAGATACAGCACTTAACAGATCGCACCATATCATTGTACGCTTTGGTTTCCAACGATCGGCAAAAGTTCCACCGATAAAAGAAAAAATAAAAATTGGCGCAAATTCAGCAACTGATATCAATGATACGGCTGTTGCATCACCATTGGTCTTTTCCACTACAAATAATAAGATTGCAAAATTACGAATCCAAATACCAACTTGAATAAACAAACCTGCTGAAAGAATCGTCTGAATAAAAGGATTTTTTAACAAAGAAGCCATTGAAGGATTTGAAGCTGTTGGAGTAGTTTTAGACATTTTTTCCCCTCTCTTATTTCAATTACATTTTAACCACGCAAGAACTAACGTTCCTTAGAACATACATTCTTATTTTAACATTAAATTTCTTTAATAATCAATCCCAATTCTTGTCAATTGGAAAATTTAAAGTCACCATGGAAAGGAGAAAAATTAAGTTCGTTTATACCATTCAATAAAGTAATTTACTTTAAAAGTTACAAAAAAATGTCACTGAGTTAATCAATGACATTTTTTCATGCTGTTGAAAAACTACCTTGTCAATTAAATATCAAATTTTCGTGAAAGGAGTAGAGTGATGTTGATTTCCATTACAGGATGCTCGCTTTCCATGGGGCGAGATTCTTTAGCCTCCTCGGCAAGCCTGTGGGGTCTCAGCCTTCCCGCTTATCCCATAGGAGTCGAGCATCCCTCCATTCCAATCAACTTATTCATCTAAAAATGTCTGAGATAAACCCTAATCAAATAGCCTTTCCTTAGAGTAATCTAACTTTAATCAGATAGTAGATCAATTAATATTGAACATTTATTAAACTAAACAATCGAATTTGTTTTCTAAAAAAAGCTTATAATATTTTTAACGTCTAAAAAATCATTTCTATTGTTATTGAAATAATGAAATTGCTCAAACATATTAACATTTATAACCATTAAAAGATCATTCAAAAAATGCTAATTTTATAATTATGAAATGTTCACTTAAAGTCCCTTTTCCCTATTTGACGATTTTATATTTCAACACTCTGAAAAAATGTCACCTTAATCAATGACATTTTTTACAGCAATAAAAAAAAGAGAAGGTGACGATCCTTCTCTTTTTAACGTGTCTATAATGGATTATGTTTTTTTGTTAATACACTTAGTTTTGATTAAATTATTTTCTTAAGTTGTAGAAAGATTTTAATCCTTGGTATACTGCGCTTTCGCCTAACTCGTCTTGAATACGTAATAATTGGTTGTATTTAGCAATACGGTCTGTACGAGAAGCAGAACCTGTTTTAATTTGACCAGCATTTGTAGCAACTGCGATATCAGCGATTGTGCTATCTTCAGTTTCACCAGAACGGTGAGAAACTACTGCTGTGTAACCTGCACGTTTAGCCATTTCGATTGCATCGAAAGTTTCTGTTAATGTACCGATTTGGTTAACTTTGATAAGGATTGAGTTTGCGATACCTTTTTCAATACCTTCAGCTAATTTTTTAGTGTTCGTAACGAATAAATCGTCACCTACTAATTGTACTCGGCCACCTAAGCGTTCTGTTAATAATTTGTGACCATCCCAGTCATTTTCATCTAAACCATCTTCAATTGAAAGGATTGGGAAATCATTGCAAAGTTGCTCGTAGAAATCAACCATTTCAGCTGAAGATACACCAGTGCGTCCTTCACCTGCAAGATCGTATTTACCAGTTTCTTTGTTAAAGAATTCAGAAGAAGCAACGTCCATTCCTAAGAATACTTGCTCTCCAGCTTTATAACCAGCTTTATCAATTGCTTCCATGATTACTTCTAAAGCTTCACGGTTTGAACCAAGGTTTGGAGCGAATCCACCTTCGTCACCTACAGCTGTGTTTAAACCTTTGTCATGTAATACCGCTTTAAGATTGTGGAAAATTTCAGTACCCATACGAATTGCTTCTTTAAAGCTATCAGCACCTACAGGTAAGATCATGAATTCTTGGAAGTCTACGTTATTATCAGCATGAGAACCACCGTTGATGATGTTCATCATCGGAACTGGTAATTGTTTTGCATTAAATCCACCAAGGTATTGGTATAATGGTAGACCTAATTCATCAGCTGCTGCACGAGCTACTGCCATAGATACACCTAGAATTGCGTTAGCACCTAATTTACCTTTGTTTTCAGTACCATCTAGCTCAATCATACGACGGTCGATTGAAACTTGATCAGTTACTTCGTATCCAACGATTTCTTCAGCTAAAATATCATTAACATTAGCTACAGCTTTCTCAACACCTTTACCAAGGTAACGAGATTTGTCTCCATCACGTAATTCAACAGCTTCATATTCACCAGTTGAAGCACCACTTGGTACTAGTGCACGGCCAAAGCCACCATCTTCTGTATAGACTTCTACTTCAACAGTAGGGTTACCACGAGAATCTAATACTTCGCGAGCATAAACATCAATAATCATTGACATAATAAAATCTCTCCTTTGATTGCGTTAATACGCATTATTAAAAACTTTTTATATTAACTGTCACTTATTTAATAAGTGATTTACCAGTCATTTCTTTTGGTTGTTCTACTTTTAATAAATCAAGAACAGTTGGAGCTAAATCACCTAAAATACCATCTTCACGTAATGTAATACCTTCTTCAGTAACAATAACTGGTACAGGATTAGTCGTGTGAGCTGTCATAGGTTCACCCTCTGGTGTAATTTCTTCATCAGCATTTCCATGGTCAGCAGTAATGATTGCTTTTCCGCCTTTAGCAAGAATTGCATCAACTACTTCTCCTAAACATTCATCAACCGCTTCAATTGCTTTAATTGTCGGCTCAAGTTTTCCTGAATGTCCTACCATATCTGGATTTGCAAAGTTTAAGATGATGACATCATGCTTGTCTGCTGCAATCTCTTTCAGTAATGCATCTTTTACTTCATAAGCACTCATTTCAGGTTTCAAATCGTAAGTCGCAACTTTTGGCGAGTTAATTAAAATACGTTCTTCACCTGGGAACTCTGCTTCACGGCCTCCACTAAAGAAAAATGTAACGTGTGGATACTTTTCCGTTTCAGCAATTCGTAATTGTTTTAAGTTATTTTGTGACAGAACTTCACCTAAAGTGTTATCTAGGTTTGTTGGTTTAAATGCTACATAACCTTGTACTGTTTCGCTAAAATGTGTTAAGCAAACGAAATGAACATTTTTCGGGAACTTACTTCCACGATCAAAGTCACGGAAATCATCGTTTGTAAATACATTTGAAATTTGAATTGCACGGTCAGGTCGGAAGTTGTAGAAAATAATGGAGTCATCATCACTTATTGTTGCAACTGGTGTTCCATCTTCTTTTACCATTACAGAAGGTAAAACGAATTCATCATGGATACCGTTCGCATACGAATCTTCAATTAATTCATACGGACTTGTATAAGTTGGCCCTTCTCCATATACCATTGCGCAATAGCACTTTTCTACACGATCCCAACGTTTGTCACGGTCCATGGAATAATAACGGCCAGAAATTGTTGCAAATTCTCCGACACCATATTCTTTAAACTTTGCTTCTGTTCGATCGATATATTTTTTAGCTGTAGTTGGACCAACATCTCGTCCATCAAGGAAAGCATGTAAATATACCTTTTTCATGCCTTCTTCAGCAGCTAATTTTAATAAAGCAAACATGTGATTAATATGACTGTGAATACCACCATCAGACAGTAGACCGAAAATATGTAATGCTTTATCTTTTTCTTTTGCACTTTTAATTGCATCGATGAACGTGTCATTTTTTTCGAATTCGCCTTCACGAATTGCCTTGTTTACACGCGTTAAGCTTTGATAAACAATTCGTCCAGCTCCGATATTTAAATGACCAACTTCAGAATTACCCATTTGTCCTTCAGGTAAACCTACTGCTTCACCGCTAGCCGTTAATTGTGCGTGAGGATATTTATTCCAATATCTATCATAATTTGGTTTCTTCGCTTGTGCAACAGCATTTCCAAATGTTTCGTCGCGCAAACCAAATCCATCTAGGATAATTAACGCTACTGGTTGTTTACTCATTACTTAACAGCCTCCAATAATGCAAGGAAAGAAGCTGGTTCTAAACTTGCTCCACCTACTAAAGCACCGTCAATATCAGGTTGAGCCATATATTCTTTAATGTTTTCAGGTTTAACACTGCCGCCATATTGTACACGTACAGATTCTGCAACAGTTTCATCATAAAGACTTGCTACAACATCACGAACAAATTTACATGAATCTTGTGCATCTTTTTCTGTAGCAGATTTCCCTGTTCCAATTGCCCAAATTGGTTCATATGCAATAACTAAATTCTTTACTTGCTCGTCTGTAAGGCCTGCAAGATCAGCTGTTAATTGAGTACGAATTACTTCCTCAAATTTACCGCCTTCACGTTCTTCAAGCGTTTCGCCACAGCAAAGAATTGGTGTAAGACCATGTTCAAAAGCTTTTTTTGTTTTACTATTAATAAACTCATCTGTTTCGCCATAATATTCACGACGCTCTGAATGTCCGATAATCGCATAAGTTACGCCTAAATCTTTAAGTGCTACTGGGCTAATTTCTCCAGTATAAGCTCCACTATCTTGATTACTTACATTTTGAGAACCAATTTTCAATTCAGTTCCTTTTACACCGTATAACATAGGTGCAATAAATAATGCAGGCGCACAAACTGCTGAATCTACTTTATCAGATGATGGAATGCTATTTTTTACTTCCTCAACGAATGTCATTGCTTCGTTAAGCGTCTTATTCATTTTCCAGTTACCTGCGATAATTGGTTTACGCATGAGAAACACCTTCCTAACATGGTAAGACATAAAATCTTACTCTATTTCAATTACTAAATATTGTAAAGCTATAAGACCTATTTATCGTTTAATAATGCAACTCCAGGAAGTTCTTTACCCTCCATAAATTCTAATGAAGCACCGCCACCAGTTGAAATATGGCTCATTTTATCTGCTAGGCCGAATTTTTCAGCAGCAGCAGCTGAATCTCCACCACCGATTATTGAGTATGCATCAGAATCTGCTAATGCTTGTGCTACACCTTTAGTACCTTGAGCAAATTTATCGATTTCAAACACACCCATAGGTCCATTCCAAATGACTAATTTAGAGCTTTTAATAACATCTGCATAAAGAGCAGTTGTTTTTGGACCAATATCTAGAGCTTGCCAATCTGCAGGAATGCTATCAATATCAACTTCCTGAGTATTAGCATCTTCACCGAATTTGTCAGCAATAATTGCATCAATTGGCATATAGAATTTAACACCTTTAGCTTCTGCTTTTTGTATAAATTCATTTGCTAAATCAATTTTATCCTCTTCTAAAAGAGATTGACCGATTTCATAGCCTTTAGCTTTTAAGAAAGTATAAGCTAGTCCGCCACCAATAATTAAGTTATCTACTTTTTCTAATAAGTTTTCAATTACGCCAATTTTATCTCGAACTTTCGCTCCACCGATAATAGCTGTAAATGGGCGCTCTGGATTAGAAAGTGCTTTACCTAAAACATTAATTTCTTTTTCCATTAAGAAACCTGCTACAGCTGGGATATGTTTAGCAATACCAGCAGTTGTAGCGTGTGCACGGTGAGCAGCACCAAATGCATCGTTTACATATACATCAGCTAATGAAGCAAATTCTTTTGCTAGAGCTTCATCATTTTTCTCTTCGCCTGGGTAGAAACGAACGTTTTCTAATAATAAAACATCGCCTTCGTTCATTTTGCTGATTTCTTCTTGAACTTTAGGTCCGTATGCTTCATCAGCTTTAATAACGTTTTTACCTAATTTTTCACTTAAACGTTTTGCAACAGCATTTAAACGCATGTCTTCATTTACTTGACCTTTTGGACGTCCTAAGTGAGATGCTAAAATAACTTTTGCTCCGTTTTCTATTAAATACTGAATCGTAGGAAGAGCAGCACGAATACGAGTATCATCTGTTACTTCACCATTTGCCATTGGTACGTTAAAATCTACACGGCAAAATACGCGTTTCCCTTTTACATCAATGTCATGTAATGACTTTTTGTTCATAGTAGGTGCCTCCAGTACTGTTTTTATTCATCCATGTTCAATTCCACTGGTCGATCCGTCTCATATAAAGTCGTATCTATTGTGATATTGTCACCGCAATTTTAACAGATTATGTACATCAATTGGAATTTATTTCTAGAGTAATTTTTAATATTGTGTTGGATTAGTGACAAAAGAGGATTTTTTCAAACAAAAGAGGGGAGGAAAATCCCCTCACCCTCATATTAATTTTTATAAAAATTATAGACCTTTTGAAGCGATGTGAGCTACTAAGTCAACTACACGAGTTGAGTAACCAGTTTCATTATCGTACCAAGAAAGGATTTTAACCATGTTGCCTTCCATAGTCATTGTAGATAATGCATCGATTGTAGAAGAGTTTGTGCAACCGTTATAGTCGATTGATACTAATGGCTCTTCAGAGTATCCTAAGATACCTTTTAATTCACCTTCAGAAGCAGCTTTAAATGCAGCATTTACTTCTTCAGCAGTAACTTCAGCATTTAATTCTACTACTAAGTCAACTAAAGATACGTTAGCAGTTGGTACACGTACAGCACCACCGTTTAATTTACCTTTTAATTGAGGTAATACTAATGAAACAGCTTTAGCAGCACCAGTAGTTGTTGGGATCATGCTCATTGCAGCAGCACGTGCACGACGTAAATCTTTGTGTGGTAAATCTAGAATTTGTTGGTCATTTGTGTAAGAGTGAACAGTTGTCATCATACCACGTTTGATACCAAATTTTTCGTCTAATACTTTAGCAAATGGAGCTAAACAGTTAGTTGTACACGAAGCATTAGAAATTACATTGTGGCTAGCTGCATCGTATTTGTCATCATTTACACCCATTACGATCGTGATATCTTCATTAGAAGCTGGTGCAGAGATGATTACTTTTTTAACTGATCCACCTAAGTGTTTTTCAGCATCTTTTTTATCAGTGAAACGACCAGTAGATTCTACTACAACTTCTACTCCGTAATCGCTCCAAGGTAAAGCTGCTGGGTCACGCTCAGCAATTACTTTAATTTCGCTTCCGTTTACAACGATAGAATCGCCATTAACTGCTACATCAGCGTTTACTGAACCGTGAACTGAATCATATTTTAATAAGTGAGCTAAAGTTTTAGCATCTGTTAAGTCATTAATTGCTACAACCTCTACGTTTGGGTTGTTTAAAGCTGCGCGGAAAACCATACGTCCGATACGTCCAAATCCATTAATACCAATTTTAGTTGCCATTTTTAATTTCCTCCTTTTAATAGGTAGAAGCTTTTTTTATTTTAAAGGGTACATCCTTTAATTAACTCTTTTGCTGCTCCTTCGTCTGTGACAAGGATGTTTACATGGCCTTTCTTTAAGAAAGAAGCCATTGCTTTTGCTTTAGAAGATCCTCCAGCTACTCCCAGGACATAAGGTATTTTCTCCAATTCATTCAGTTGTAAACCGATTGTTCTTACTCTGTAAACAACTTCACCATTTTCATTAAAGTAATAGCCAAATGCCTCTCCTACAGCTTCAGATTCAGTTAAAATTTCTAACTGTTCTGATGAAGATTGTCTTCGTTTTGCCATCGTAAATGCATCTCCAATGCCGTGTACGACAATTGAAGAAGATCGAATTAAATTTAGAACCTCTTTTACTCTTGGTTCTTCCATCATAGTAAGGTAGGCTTCTTCACTAAGTTCATCTGGCAAGTGAAGTAATCGATAATTACCTTTTGCCATTTCAGCCATTTTTGCACAAATTGTATTTGCTTGATTTCTTACTTCTTCACCTAAACCGCCTCGCGCTGGTACAAATAAGGTATTTAGATCTTTCGAGTCATCATTCATCATTTCAGCTACAGCAGCTAAAGTGGAACCACCAGTAACAGCAACAATATTATTTGTTTCTAGCCTTTGGTTTATACAACCAACAGCCGCTCGACCCATCTCCTTTTTTACCCAGTCCAGCTCGTCACTATCGCCTGAAACCACGATTACTTCTTTAAGGTTAAATGTTTCCTTAAGCAAGTCTTCGATATTTTTCAAACCGAATAGTTCACGCATTGGTTCTTCTAGGTCTAGAAGTAAGCTTAGTCCTTCATCCGTTAATGTCATACCAGAAGATGCGACATTAATCAGTCTTTGCTCTTTTAATAAAGCAACTTCTGATCTAAGTACTCTTTCTGTTAATCCTACGCTAGCAGACAAATTCCTTCGACCGATCGGCTGCATAATTCGTATATATTGTAGGATTTGAAATCTCTTTTGGATAACTGGAATTAGATCAGGTAATAATTTTTGTTGTAGCTTTAAAATATGGTTCATTTTCATCTCCTCTTTCACAGAGTATTCACTTGGGTCTATTTATGTCCCACTATGACATATTATGTCCCACTTGTTTTAAAAAAATTACAGCGTTTTGCAACGTTGTTTTTTTTTTGAACAAGACTTACTCCAGAAGTGAAATAACCCTGCTACATTTATATTGTAACAGGGTCATTCATTTCTTTCAACTGATAACTAACCATTTATGGCATTTAATATGTCAATCTTATGAATTTTTCCGTATGCAACGGTTTCCCCATCAATTTGAATAACAGGGATCATTAGTTGATATTCCTCTAATAATGCGTCATCAGAATAAATATCAACTTCATTTACTTCGATTTCATATTCCGATTGAACCAAACGAATTGCATCTTTTGCTTCTTCGCATAATCCACAATTCTCTTTTGTAAATAAAGTTAACTTTATCGACATACCATTCTCCTTTTTAACTAAAGCGCTTTCGTTTTGATGAACCAGGAATTCTAAGTATATCTCTATATTTTGCTACAGTTCTTCTAGAGATTTCCACTCCATGTTTTTCAGCTAATAATTCAACTAGTTTTTGATCTGATAATGGTTTTTCTTTGTTTTCTTCATCTACTAGCTGCTTGATGAATACCTGTACACTCGTTGATGCAAGCTCCTCGCCGTCCACACTTACACCTTGATGAAAGAATTTCTTCATTTCATATAAGCCAAACGGTGTCTGTACATATTTGTTTTTACAAGTACGGCTAATGGTCGATTCATGTAATGAAAGTTCTTCCGCTATCTCTTTTAAAGTAAGAGTTTTTAAATTTGCAGGACCTTTTTCAAAAAAAGCAATTTGCTTTCGAAGGATACAATTCATTACTGCTAACATCGTTGATTTTCGTTCTTCCAAGCTTTTCATTAACCAGTTAACTTGCGTATTTTTATCCTTTAAATAAGTTGAAACTTCCTTCTCATGTTGACCATTTAAAATTGAAGAATATTCATTAAGTACTTTTAAACGGGGCATAATTTTATCATTAATTAGTACAACAAATTCCCCACCTATTTTTTCAACTGTTAAATCAGGAGCCACATAATTTACTTGGTCTTGGAAATAATTTAAACCTGGCCTTGGCTGAAGGGTTAAAATTAAGTCAATTTCTTTTTGTAAATCAGGTAAGCTAATCTTAAGTTTCTTCGCTATTTCTTTCCAATTTTTATTAACAAATAGATCAAAATAATCTTTAATGACCTGTTTTGCAATTGTTGTATCAACTTCTAGACCATTTAGTTGAATCAATAAGCACTCTTTAACTGATCTTGCTCCAACTCCTGAGGGTTCGAAACGTTGAAGGGTATCAATGCAGATTTGTAACTGGACGTAAGAAATATTTAATTCATGAATAAGCTCTTCATCTGATTCCATCAAAAATCCATTTTTATCTAAGTTATAAATTAAATATTTAATAATTTTATATTCCTCATTATCTATTTTCAACTCATTTAACTGACTAACAAGTTCTTCTTGTAATGTTTCTGTTCTTCGAGTATATAACTCCATTCCTTGTCCGCTGGAAGTAGTTTGTTGTTTGACTTTTGAAGAAGTGTAATCGTTATAAGGAGTTTCGACCTCAATTAAGGGATTTTCTAATGATTGCTCAAATAAAAAATCAGTTAACTCTTGGGCATTAAATTGAAGCATTGTAATGGCTTGTCGTAGTTCCTGAGTCATTGCAAGTTTCAATGATTGTTTTTGCATTAAATTCATTTCCATACTACTTCACTCCCTTATTACTATTTTACTCGATATTTAACTTTTTCATAGTACTTGACGAATTGTTACACTAATTTAAATATAGTGAAAACGTTTACTTTTTCCTGTATAGTAAAAGTATACAACTCTTTATGATGGGTGGGCCATTATGAACAGAAAAAATCAGATTTATGAAGTTTTTCTTCAAAATAAGGAACAAGGTTTTACTGCTAATGAGATTGCTCAAAAGCTCAGTTTAGATAGAGCAAACGTTAGCAGTGATTTAAATAAATTAGTTAAAGAAGAATTATTAATTAAAACGAATTCTAGACCGGTCATATTTAAACTTCTATCTCAAACTTTACAACGAACGGATAAATCTCAAATTAAGATAGCAAGTTCAGACTATAAATATGAATATTTTTATGAGGAAAATATTAGTTTAAGACCTGCCATCGAAAAAGCTAGATCAGCTATACTCTATCCACCAAGTGGTATGCATACATTAATACTCGGTGAGACTGGGGTTGGTAAATCTGCTTTTGCTAAAAGAATGCATGATTACGCAATTCTTACGAATGTTTTAGAAAAGGATTCTCCATTCATTATTTTTAATTGCGCAGACTATGCAAATAATCCACAACTATTATTAGGTCAGCTTTTCGGTGTAAGAAAAGGTGCTTATACAGGTGCAACAGAACAAAAAGGTCTACTTGAGAAAGCAAATAATGGAATTTTATTTTTAGATGAGGTTCATCGTCTTACTCCCGAAGGTCAAGAAATGTTATTTACGTTCATTGATTATAAGTTGTATAGAAGACTAGGAGAGACAGAAAACGAGCGAACATCAAATGTTTTAATCATTTCAGCAACAACAGAGGATCCCGGGTCCACTTTATTATCTACATTTACGCGCCGGATTCCTATGGTCATTACATTGCCAGCTCTTCGTGATCGAACTTATGAAGAGAGATTGACACTCATTAAACGATTTTTCACTGAAGAAAGTGTTCGTCTAGGAAAAGAGATCGTTGTAAGTGCAAATACTATTCGCTCTTTTCTATTTTATCCGTGTCAAAACAATATCGGA
Source organism: Gottfriedia acidiceleris (assembly GCF_023115465.1). NCBI lineage: Bacteria > Bacillati > Bacillota > Bacilli > Caryophanales > Bacillaceae > Gottfriedia > Gottfriedia acidiceleris. The sequence continues at coordinate 4,264,526 of NZ_CP096034.1, forward strand.
CAACTTAAAGCCGACATCCAATTAGCTTGCGCGAAAGCTTATGCAGATTTTATTACTCATAAACATGACAAAATACGTATTTATAGCACTGATTTGAACTGGTATGTGAAGGAAGGCTTATTCATTGAAAAAAAAGTAAAGCATGCAGTCACACTGTTAAATGAGCATTTTGAATTTTCACCAACAAAGGGTATAACTAGTAACCAACAATTGGATCATTCTGCAGATACAATTTATGACCGAATTGATACGAAATATGAAGAACTTAAACAACGTGGCGTTGCTCAGGACGAGTTATCCTTACTAATGGAAAACGATATTGAAAGTTATTTTACGCATTATTTAACTTCTATTAATCGCAAACTATCTAGTAAAGAAAATGTCCAAAAAATAATCAAGCCTGAAATTGTTACACTAAGTGAAAAGGTACTAAAACTAGCAGAAGAAAAATTAAGTAAGAGATTTAATGAAAAAATACTTGTTGCACTTAGCCTTCACATACAAACCCTATTACAACGTATACAGTCAAACAAGAAAATTTATCATCCAAATATAACGCAAATCCGAGATCAATATAAGAAAGAGTTTTCCGTTTCAATTGAATGTGTAAAAATGATTGAAGATTTTTCAAATGTTTCAATCCCATTTGATGAAGTAGCATTTATAACGATGTTTTTTGTATATGGAAACGAAGATTATAAAGTGACTAGTTCCAATGTAAAAGTAATTGTATTAGCTCACGGTAATGGAATTGCTAGAGAAATGGCAAATGTAACAAATGAACTGCTAGAAAACGAGGAAGTTATTGGAATCGATATGCCATTAAGTGAACCACCACAAGATTTTTTAATTCGAGTAAAAGATTATATTAAATCCTTAGGTAAATTAAATGGAATTCTACTTTGTATCGATATGGGGTCACTATCTTATATTGGTGACATAATTGAAGCCGAATATTCAATTCCTGTACGCGTGATTCAATTGGTAAGTACTGCACATGTAATCGAAGCCTCTAGAAAAGCAACACTAGGTTATAATTTAGACGAGCTTTATCAGGACGTGCGAAACTTAACTACTTTCTTCATCAATTCTCATTCGAATAAAACGAAACAACCTGAATTTAATCGTTCTGTCATTTTAACTGCATGTCTGACTGGTCAGGGAAGTGCAATCGCCATTAAAAATATACTAGCGAATAACTTGGTCTATGATAAAGAGATGCTAGAAATCGTACCAATTAGCCTTTTAAATAAAGACGAATTACAAAAAATGTTAAATGATATATCTAAAGAACGTAGTATCGTATGTATTGTTTCGAATTTTGATATAAATGTTCCATTTAATACGTTTCATTTACAGGATGTATTAAACATGAAGGCTACAAAGACAATACAAGAATTGATAACTTATGAAGAAACGTATTTAAAAATGGCTGAAACATTACAAGAGACTATTTCTTTAAAGGATGCTAAAAAAGTAATTAGTGTGATTAGACGTGCCTTAAATGATATACAAGTCCAAACAGATAAATTTTTCAAAAACGAGGATCTAATGGGAATTGTTATTCATATGAGTTGTATGATTGAGCGAATTCAAAACTCACAGCCTCTCATCCCATTTAAAGATAAAGAAGATAAAATAAATAGTGACTATATGCTATATTTAAAAATTAAAAAAATAATGCAGCAAATTGAGGATGCTTGTGACATTATCATACCTGATGATGAAATATGTTACTTAATGGAATTTTATTCTAGAAATGATATAAGCAGATTAGATGAAGAATTTTATATAAAATAAGAAAAAAGCCAGTTACTTTAATGAGGTAACTGGCTTCAGAGTGTTGAAATATAAAATCCTCGATAGGGAAAATGGTTATTAAATGAATATTTATTAATGATGAATTTATCCTTTTTTGGATGATCTATCTATTAATGTAATATATTTTGAGCAATTTTATGATTCTAATAACTCTAGTAATGGTTTTTTCAAAATTTAAAAATATAATGAGCTAATTTTTTAGAAAAACAAATTCAATTGATTAGTTTATTAATTAATGTTCGAAATTTGTTGACCTACAAATTGATTTATAAACTAATGTTAGAATACTCTAAGAAAAAGGCTATTTGATTAGGGTTTATCGCAGGCATTTTTTGATGAATAAGTTGATTGGAATGGAGGGATGCTCGACTCCTATGGGATTAGCGGGAAGGCTGAGACCCCGCAGGCTTGCCGAGGCCACTGAAAAAGTCCTTGTGATTAAAAAAAGTGAAGGCTTTCTCGATTTCATCGAGGAAGCCTTCACTTTTTTCTTGTATAATTGTTGTATCAAGTAACGGTGGTGTATCGAATGATCTCAAATCAAGAATCTTTTACTCTCAGTCCTTTCATGGCTTTATACGATTTAATTGTTCCGAAAGATAATATACTTCGTCAAATAAATGAATTAGTAGATTTTACGTTTGTTTTAGAAGAATTAAAAAATAAATATTGCCTTGATAACGGCCGGAATGCAGTGCCGCCTATTCGTATGTTCAAATATTTGTTACTAAAATCGATCTTTGATTTATCAGATGTTGATGTTGTTGAACGATCAAAGTATGATATGTCTTTTAAATATTTTCTTGATATGGCTCCGGAAGAATCAGTGATCAATTCAAGTTCTTTAACGAAATTTCGTAAGCTTCGTTTAAAAGATGTTGAATTATTAGACATGTTGATCAATAAAACAGTCGAAATCGCACTTGAAAAAGAACTAATTAAAAGTACGTCCATTATAGTTGATGCAACTCATACAAGATCGCGATATAATCAAAAATCACCAAAAGAATTTTTAATGGAAAAGTCAAAGCTTCTTCGAAAAGCTGTTTATCAAATCAATGAGGGAATGAGAGGAAAATTCCCACAAAAGCCAACAACGAATGATTTAATCGATGAAATTAAATATAGTCAAAAAGTCATCCAATCTGTGGAAAAAGAAGAATCAATCCGTGAATATCCAAAAGTCAAAGAAAAACTAAACTATCTAAAAGAAATTGTAGAAGATTACGAGGGCAACCTAGAATTTTCACATGATCCTGACGCAAAAACTGGTCACAAATCAGCTGATACCTCATTCTTTGGTTATAAAACACATATTGCGATGAACGAAGAGCGTCTTATTACAGCTGCATTGGTTACTACTGGTGAAAAAAATGATGGAAAGTACCTACAAACATTGATTGAAAAAAGTTGTGAAACAGGAATGGAAATTGATACAGTCATTGGTGATACAGCTTATTCAGAGATTGATAATCTTCAATACGTAAATGAAAATGAATTAAAATTAGTTTCGAAATTAAACCCAACGATTACACATGGAACACGTAAAAAAGAAGATGAATTTCAATATAATAAGGATGCGGGTATGTACGTTTGCAAGGCAGGTCATATGGCAATCCGAAAAAGAAGACAAGAAAGAAAAAATCAGAAAAAAAATCCGCGAGATATGTATTACTTTGATATTGAAAAATGTAAAAAATGTCCCTTTAAAGATGGATGTTACAAAGAAGGTGCCAAAAGTAAATCATATAGTGTAACAATTAAATCAACTGAACACAAAGAGCATGCACAATTTCAAGAAAGCGAATATTTCAAAGAGAAATCAAAAGAACGCTATAAAATTGAAGCAAAAAATAGTGAATTAAAACACAGACACGGGTACAATGTAGCAAATTCCACGGGTCTATTAGGCATGGAAATGCAAGGGGCAATGGCCATATTCGCAGTTAATTTAAAACGAATACTGACCTTAATGAAGGAAGAAAACTAAAAATGTATAAAGGAAAAGGCGATTTTCCGTTCAATTCTGAACGAAAAATCGCCTTTTTTAGATCATATATAGATTACAGTAAATAAAATTGACTGTTTTTCAGTGGCCTCGGCTTGCCGAGCAGGCTCAGGTCTCGCCCCATGGAAAGCGAGCATCCTGTAGTGGAAATCAACATCACTCTACTCCTTTTACGATAATTTTGTAATTTAATTGACAAGATTGTTTTTCAACAACGTAAAAGCCAGTTACTTTAATAAAGTTAACTGGCTTTTTTCTCTATATTAATACTTTACTAACTCTACTCCCTCAGGAAGTTTTGAATTCGTTAAGATATCTAGTTCTGTTAATCTCTCAAAGCAATAGGATGTACCATTTTTCAAATGATTATCTAAGAATGCAGGGTGAACCATAACCTCTACTGACCCAATATTATTATTTATTCTATCTTCTATTGTCTCAAAATAATTTATTGGAATATCACTACCATAAAAATCAGTTAATAATTGATCCGTAAAAGGTTTGATTCCATCAATTTTACTCTTTGGCGAAATTCTGACTGGAAGATCATACTTTTGAGATAATTTTGCAATTACAGGGTGAAGAATTGCGATCATGTGTACATGGTGATGACTATCTAAATGTGAAGGATTTAATCCATAAGAAAGAAACTTTTGAATTTGAGCATCCCATTCCTTTTCAACTTCTTCAACATTAATAACCGGATTGTCATACCAATAACTATTTTTAAGGAAATTCCCATTTTGATCAACAATTGTTTGTAGATCCGTTAATAAAGGTTTGCCCGCAGTTAATACAAGATGTACACCTAGTCCTAAAGTAGGATGTAATTTTGCTAATTCAATTCCATGCTCCAAAGCATACATATTCATCATCATTGTCGCAGAGTTCACTATTCCATTCAAATGAGCTTCAATAATGCCATAATTTACACCTTTTGAAAATCCGAAATCATCTGCATTTACAATAAGCTTCGTCATCAATCATTCCCCTTTTTTCATTTAGTATGATAAAAAGGGATGCACTCTTCCATTCGAGCTACATCCCTCTTTTTTAATCGTTAATTTGCTGCTACTTTTTCGTTTTTGAAAAATTGAGGTAAATGCTCTTTGTGAGCCTCTAACATTTCATCTAGAATTTGTTTTGCTAAGTTATCAGACCCAACTAGTGGGTTAATACACATAGCAAGTAATGCTGTTTTATAATCACCAGTTACTCCAGCTTCTGCAGCAACACGTTCGAAAGATTTAATTTGTTGAACTAAACCGCGTACTGCAACCGGCAAATCACCCATTGTAAGTGGTTTTGGACCATCTTTTGTAATAACGGCACTTACTTCAACAGCACAATCATCTGGAATTGATGCAATAGCACCATTATTCATTGTGTTAACAGGTTGGATATCACCTTTATTGTTATATAGAGATGAAATTAATCGGCATGCAGCATCACTATAATAAGCTCCGCCGCGTTTTTCTAATTGTGGTGGCTTACTATTTAAATTAGGATCTTTATATAATTCGAATAATGATTCTTCTAATTTTTTTACAACTTCAGCGCGCGTACCATCTTTTTTTGCTGCTTCAAGCTCTTCCTCTAGCATTACTTTTGTTTGATAGTAGTAGCGATGATACGGGCATGGAATCGCTCCAAGTGCTTCAATAAAATCAGGATTCCAATCCATTGCCTTAATATTTTGCATCGTCATGCTTTCAGCAGGGCGTGCAAACTCACTTACCACACGACTTGTTACGTCTTCACCATCTAATAATACTTTCGTTCCGTAAACCATATGATTTAATCCCATAAAATCAATATGTACCCGTTCAGCTTCTACTCCTAGACCTTTTGCAATGTTCATGTGAATATGAATAGGTACATTACATAAACCTACCACTTTACGGAAATTTGTATATCTTAAAATCGCTTCTGTTAAAATACCTGTAGGATTCGTAAAGTTTACTAGCCAAGCATTTGGACAAAGCTCCTCAATATCCTTAACGATATCTAAAATAACCGGGATTGTACGAAGTGCTTTAAACAGACCACCTGGACCATTTGTTTCTTGACCAATTACCCCATATTTTAAAGGGATACGTTCATCCTTCATACGAGCTTCAAGTAAGCCTACACGAAATTGCGTCGTAACAAAATCAGCATCTTTAAGAGCAGCTCGTCGATCAAGTGTTAAATGAATTTCCATTGGTACTCCTGCTTTTTCTACCATCCTTTTCGCAAGGTTTCCAACGATTTCAAGTTTCTCTCTACCTTCTTCAATATCCACTAACCATAGCTCTCTTACAGGTAGTTCATCATAACGTTTAATAAACCCTTCAACTAATTCTGGAGTATAACTTGAACCGCCACCAATTGTTGCTATTTTAATACCGTTTCTCATTTTCTTCACTCCTTCTATATGATAGGAGAAAAGTAGCCCGGTCATTCTAGAAAACTACTTTTCTATTTTCTCTTATTGATTTAATTTTTCATGTAGGAAAATTATTTCTGTTACTAAATCTCTCATCGTTAATGCATTCATTAAATGATCTTGAGCATGGATTAATAAGATACTTAATTCAACATTCTCTCCACGTGCTTCGCCTTGAATTAATGAAGTTTGTGCCTGATGCGCAAGATTTAATTCTTTCTTTGCTTCTTCAATCTTACTATTTGCTTCTTCTAAATTACCCGCTCGAGCAGCCTGCATCCCTTCCATTAATGAGCTTTTTGCGTTTCCTGCGTGTAAGATTAATTGGAATGCTGTTTGCTCGATTGTCGTTAAAGTACTCATTTCGTATCCTCCTCAAACTGCCTTACATAGCAGCACTTTGATTATTTGCTGCTTCTCTCATTTTTTTAGATTCCATACGTCGTTGTAGTGCAACGAAAGGTAAATAGATGACCACTGAGATCACTAAGTTGAATGCTGCTAAGGCTGCACCTGTCCAATGTCCACCTGTAATCAACCACCCACCTAAAATTGGTGGTGTTACCCATGGAATATTCGTAGTTACTGGGTGAACCATACCTAAAGAAATAGCTAAATATGAAATAACTGTTAAGATAATTGGTGTACCAATGAATGGTATTAACCACATTGGATTTAACACAATCGGTAATCCGAAAAGAACTGGTTCATTAATTTGGAATAAACCTGGTGCCCCACCTAATGCGATCATTTGTTTATTACGTTTTCGATTAATTAATATCATTGAAATGATTAACCCTAATGTAGCACCTGATCCACCTAAGAATACAAATGCATCAAAGAACTGGCCAGCCATTACATTATATTCACTCCACTTTGTAACACCTTTTGCTGCTAAATCAATATTTTCATTTCCTAAAGCTGTAAATAATGGTGTTGTAATTCCACCTAGTATATTTGGTCCATGTAAGCCAAGCATCCAGAAGAAATGAATAAAGAATGCAATACCGATAGCAAACGGTAAAGAGTCTGCAGCATTCGTTAATGGCTTAACAAGCACTGAGCTTAACCAATCATTAAAATAGACTCCATCCGATAAATATAATCTGAATAGTAATCCAACAATCGCGATCACAAAGATTGTTAGCATACCAGGTAAGAGCTTTGCAAATGCTTTTGAAACTGCTGGTGGTACACCATCTGGTAATTTAATAACTAATTGCTTTACTCTTGATAAGCGAACAAAAATTTCTGTTGCAATAATTGCAACGATTATTCCGGTAAATAGTGCAGTTGAATTAGTATAAGTAGAGTTCACTAATCCCCAAACACTACCAGTAGCTGTTTTTCCATTTTCTAATGTAACCGTTACAGTGTTTAATGATTGTGGCACTAGTACAAAATATGACGCTAATGCGACAAGCATTGCTTCAAATCCTTCATCACCATAAGAACGAGCCAATTTATAAGCAATCCCCACAACTGCAAAAACAGTCATAAATGCGAATGTTCCCCACCAAATGTCTCCACCTAATGTCTTCCAGTTCACTCCAAAAAGAGCTTCCATCATTTTGTCGTAACCTTTGATCGCTCCACCTAAATTATTAAATAAAACTGCAAATGAACCGACCATCGTAATGGCAATCATCCCGATTAACGCATCGCGTATTGCTAATAAATGACGTTGGTTACCGAACTTTGCTGCAGCTGGCATTATATATCTATCTACAAAATTCATCATTTTTTAAGACTCCTTTTTGTTTAAAATTTATGTAAGGTACATGACTATTTTTTTAAACTAAGTGCCAATTCTAAAACAGCTTCACCATTCATAAGTCCATAATGTACTGGATTGATTACATCAACTGGTATCCCTTTTGGCTCGGCAACTTTTTTCATTTCAGCAGCTAAATAACGTACTTGTGGTCCTAATAAAAGAACATCCGCTTTATCTAGATTTTCTTTTGCAGCATCACCCGATACTGCCCAAATCTTTACTTCAATTCCTTTTGCTTTTGCTGCATCCTCCATTTTAGTTACTAGTAAACTAGTAGACATCCCTGCTGAACAAGCTAATAAAATATTCATTGTTATTCCTCCAGTATTAGAATTAGTGTAGCGCTTACAGATTTGTTTGAACGTAAGAAACAAGTCCTTCTAGCAACTACAAATTTATTTATTTTGTACACTCTTTATATAGCAAATGGCGTGCCAACTTTTTCTGATTAATTGAAAAATATATAATTTAATCTTTAAAACCTTGTCCTATAAGGCATCATAGTCATAAAATCTTTTTCTTTGCTTTAAAAGGGAAAGAACTTAAAACGTCTAGTGTGTTAAATCTAGTTCGTCAATCTTCTTAATTTGTTTTAGTGTGTTGTTCCTCTGTTAGTGTGTCGTGATTTATGTACACTAAATTGTAGTGTTTTAAAACACTTTTATGATTCTTACTTAAATTATACATTTTGTACTAAGTAATCTATTAAAAAAAGTGATGTAGAATTAATCTACACCACTTTTTATCAATAATTAAAGTGAAACTTTTTCATGCAAGTAAATAATTTCCTCTACTAAATCTCTTGTTGTAAGAGTGTTCATTAAATGATCCTGTGCATGTACTAAAAGAATATTGATTTTGTATTGTTGCCCACCTGCTTCACTTTGTATAAGTGAAGTTTGTGAATGATGAGCCAGCCTAAGTTCGGCATTCGCCTCGTTTACTTTTCTACGAGCTTCCTCGAACTCTCCATCACGAGCTTTATACATTGCTTCCATTAATAAACTCTTAGCATTACCGGAATGTAATATAAGCTGAAATGCAATTTGTTCATTATTTGTGTCGGTAGGCATTTTCACTCTTCTCCTTCACATTCTATTATACATTCAATGAATTACTACTTGTCGTTTCTGTTGACTTTCTAACTTCCATTCTTTCTGCAACAACAACGAACGGTAAGTAAATAACGATTGAAATCACTACGTTTACAAGTGCTAAAACTGCACCGCTCCAGTGTCCTCCAGTAGCTAAATAGCCACCGATAACTGGTGGAGTTACCCAAGGGATTGTAGAGACAACTGGGAAAACAATATGTGATTGAACAGCTAAATAAGAAATAATAGTTAAAACAATTGGAGTAATGATAAATGGTATTAACCACACTGGGTTTAACACAATTGGTAATCCGAAAATAATTGGTTCATTAATATTAAATAGTCCTGGAGGTGTTCCTAATGCAATCATCTGTTTATGACGTTTACGGTTAACTAAGAACATTGCAACAAGTAAACCGATTGTAGTACCCGATCCACCCATATATACGAATGCGTCTAAGAATGGCCCTGCTAACACAGAATACTTATCTAAATCTGTCACACCTTTTGCGTATAAATCGATGTTATGGTTACCTAAAGTTGTTAATAAAGGAGTTGTAATCCCCCCTAAAATATTTGGACCATGTAATCCAAGCGCCCAGAAGAAATGGACAAAGAATGCAATCGCAACTGCAAATCCTAATGAATCTGCTGCATCAGTTAATGGTTTTACAAGAACCGAATTTAACCAATCATTAAAGAATACGCCGTTTGAAATGTATAATCTGAACAGTAAGCCAATTAATGCAACGATAAAAATTGTTAGCATTCCTGGTAATAACTTTGCAAATGCTTTTGATACTGCTGGTGGAACGCCATCTGGCAATTTAATAACTAATTTTTTCACTCTAGCTAAACGTACAAAAATTTCAGTCGCAATAATTGCAACGATAATTCCGGTAAATAAAGCCGTTGAGTTTAATGAATTCCAACTAATAAAACCCCAAGTTCCACCTGTAGCTGTCTTACCACCATTTAACGTAACAGAAACTGCAGCTAATGATTGTGGAACAAGTACAAAGTAACACGCTAATGCAACAAGCATAGCTTCAAAACCTTCATCACCATAAGAACGAGCTAATCTATGCGCAATCCCTACTACGGCAAATACTGTCATAAATGCAAATGTTCCCCACCAAATATCACTTCCTAGTGTTTTCCAGTTTGCACCAAAGACTGTTTCCATCATTTTGTCGTAGCCGTGGATTGCGCCACCTAAGTTATTAATAAGTACAGCAAACGCTCCAATCATCGTAATGGCAATCATTCCAATTAACGCATCACGGATCGCTAACAAATGACGTTGATTACCAAACTTCGCTGCAGCAGGCATTATATACTTCTCAGCAAAACGCATCATTCAAATACACCTTCTTTTCTCTCTAGATTTTTAATTTCCCGTTTTATTTTTTCAAATTTAAAGCCATTTCCAGTACAGCTTCTCCATTCATCAATCCATAATGTACTGGATTAATCGTATCTACTGGTATCCCTTTAGGTTCAGCTAGTTTCTTCAATTCTGAGGCTAGATAACGAACCTGTGGACCAAGTAGTAATACATCGGCTTTGGCTAAATTTTCTTTTGCTTCATCACCAGCAACAGCCCATATTGTTGCCTGAATTCCTTTTGCCTTAGCTGCTTGTTCCATTTTTTCAACTAGTAGACTAGTCGACATCCCTGCAGAACATACCAATAAAATATTCATCCTACACCTCCTCAATTTTCCTCGTCGATGAAACGCTTACATTTTTACAAATAATGACAAAAGAATTACGCGTTTCAAAGACAAGTTATGTAATCAATTTAAATATTGCAAATTCTGTGCCAATATTCTAAAAAATCTATCTTTTTAAATACGCAACAAAAAAACCTTGATAAATCAAGGTTTTCAAAACGTAACATTTATTCAAAATATTAGTGTTTTATAAGTGTGTAAGCACAATTGGTACTGTGTTTACAATCACACAATAGTGTGTTGCCAAATTACACAATCTAAACGATTCCCTAAGCTGAAGTGTGTCATTCAGTAACACATTAATACTATTCTTCAACTGTTAAATGAGATTTACAAAATTCGAATACTTCTTTTTCTTCATCTTCTTCCAAATCAAAATCTAAATACTGATTTGATTCAGCTTCATACAAGTCATATTTAATTAATTTTGACTCGTCACCATTGACTCCAAAAAGTACTTTTATGTATATACCTTTTTCATTAAATAATTCATCATCCTCTGGTACATTGATATAAAGAATAAACTCATATCGATCACCCTCAATGATACCAAATGGATCTTTTATTTCTTCTACAGTGTATTCTGCAATCGTTAACACAAAAACATTCCCTTCAATTTTAATATGTACTATTATACACAAAGGAATGGACAAAAAGAAAGACGCCTGCCGCAGCAGACGTCTTGATGCGTTTGAGGCGAGAGACCGGGCGGCCACATCCGCGCGTTTAGCTTGCGCATATCTCTCGTCTTACTCAAATTAGCTCATCGCAAAGAGTAATATATCATATATTTAGGAAAAAGAATAGAGGAAAAAAATAGAAGGAGCAATAATAACCGAATAATTTTATAAATATATAATCAATCGGTCTTTTTTTAGGAAATTTAAAATTTAATTAATCATCCTCTAATTTAGAAACAGAATTTGATGATTTTTAGGTCGATGCAGTATTTTTTCTTTTTAGATGTTGAGTACAGATTATAAGTTTCATTAAACTTTAATTCTCTTTCCATTTCACCTCTATTGAATTTTGCCATTTCTTCAAAAACCCAAGAATTCATATCCATTTAAATGACCTCCTTTTATTTACTTTAAATATATGACTTTAAGTTAAGGGAACCCATTCTTCATTAGATGGAGTTAAAGTACATCTTTGGTTGTAGGAAAAAGATAGGATTTAAGGCTGAGATTTAGGTATTAACGGAGGAAAAATAAAAACCGAGTGATAAGATCTGTTAATTAACGAATCTTATCACTCGGTTTATTTTTTTAGCGCGCTCGACAGGATTCGAACCTGCGACACACGGTACCGGAAACCGATGCTCTATCCACTGAGCTACGAACGCATTATAATTTTAAGTTTAAAATAAGTATATCGTATCTGTCGCCCCAATCTCAGTAAGTTAATGCAAGGAGTGGCTCGATTGGTTTTCACTAGAAATATGTTTACTCTGCCCCACCCTTGCCTCAGTATGTAATTGCAAGGAGTGGCTCGGCAAGTGCGCTCGAAGTTGTTTCATGGGTGCATATTCATTCGTGCTCTATCCACTGAGCTACGAACGCATATTATATAAAGGGGTAAATAAGTATATCGTATTGTCGCCCCAATCTCAGTAAGCTTAAGCAAGTAGCAGCTCGATTGGTTTTTCACCAGAAATATGTTTACTCTGCCCCACCCTTGCCTCAGTATGTAATTGCAAGGAGTGGCTCGGCAAGTGCGCTCGAAGTTGTTTCATGGGTGCATATTCATTCGTGCTCTATCCACTGAGCTACGAACGCATATTATATAAAGGGGTAAATAAGTATATCGTATTGTCGCCCCAATCTCAGTAAGCTTAAGCAAGTAGCAGCTCGATTGGTTTTTCACCAGAAATATGTTTACCCTGTCTCACCATTGCCTCAGTATGTCATTGCAAGGAGTGGCTCGGCAAGTGCGCTCGAAGTTGTTTCATGGGTGCATATTCATTCGTGCTCTATCCACTGAGCTACGAACGCATGTTGTATAAAAGGGTAAATAAGTATATCGTATTGTCGCCCCAATCTCAGTAAGTTAATGCAAGGAGTGGTTCGATTGGTTTTCACTAGAAATATGTTTACTCTGTCCCACCCTTGCCTCAGTATGTAATTGCAAGGAGTGGCTCGGCAAGTGCGCTCGAAGTTGTTTCATGGGTGCATATTCATTCGTGCTCTATCCACTGAGCTACGAACACGTATTGTATAAAGGGTAAGTAAGTATATCGTATTGTGCCCCAATCTCAGTAGGTAGTTGCAAGTAGCGGCTCGATTAGTGCGCTGATGTTTCGCTAAATAGCTTACCCGTAGGTTTATAAGAAATTCTTATGTTTTATTATATCGTTAGAATGTTCTGACCGCAATGATTTAGGTTTTTTTGAGTGCGAAAATAAATATAATTTTGATGTACTCTGTAAATAGGGGACTTTTTTTATTGTTTGCTTCTTTCGTTCTCATCTTGGAATGTCTACTTTCTTTTCATAGGCCTTGAATAAGCTTTAATCAATTAGTTAGTAGTTTTTTAACTTATCAAAAGAAAAACTACATAAAGTTACGTTTAATAATAGGAAAAGTCGTTAATGATGTTGAAGTATTAGATAAATAGATATGTTATAAAAGGTCAATATTTTTTAGTTTAAATAATACATTAAATTAGCATCTCTTTTATTTGACCTTTTCTGACCTTAAAGGTATTATTGTATTAATCATTCATTTGTTTTAAACAAGGAGGAGAAAAAATGAATTTAATTCCTACAGTTATTGAACAAACAAGTCGTGGTGAGCGTGCGTATGATATATACTCTCGTCTATTAAAAGATCGCATCATCATGTTAGGTAGCGCAATCGATGATAACGTAGCTAACTCAATTGTTTCACAACTTTTATTTTTAGCAGCAGAAGATCCAGATAAGGATATTTCATTATACATAAATAGTCCAGGAGGAAGTATTACTGCTGGTATGGCTATTTATGATACGATGAACTTTATTAAGCCACAAGTATCTACAATTTGTATTGGTATGGCGGCTTCAATGGGTGCTTTCTTATTATCTGCTGGGGAAAAAGGAAAGAGATATGCTCTTCCAAATGCTGAAGTTATGATTCACCAACCATTAGGTGGTGCTCAAGGTCAAGCTACTGAAATCGAAATTGCAGCTAAGCGAATCTTGTTCTTACGTGATAAATTAAACAAAATTCTTGCAGATCGTACTGGTCAACCATTAGATACGATCGAGCGTGATACAGAGCGCGATAACTTTATGACTGCAGACCGTGCATTAGAATACGGATTAATTGATAAAGTAATTTCTAATACTACAGCTATTAAATAATGATAAAAAACTAGCCGTAATTTTTCGGCTAGTTTTTTTATAGAAAAAATTGGACATCCAACTTGTGAATGTCCAATTACATTAAATTTCTTCTCCGATAAAATCCATTACAGCTTCCATCGCTTCAACTTCATCGTCGCCCGTAACAGTAATTACGATTTCTTCGCCATGAGGTACAGCAAGACTCATAACACCCATGATACTCTTTACGTTTACTTGTTTACCTTTGTAAGCTAATAATACTTCTGAACGAAATCTCGTAGCAACTTGAACAAATTGTGCTGCTGGACGAGCCTGTATTCCTGTTTCTAATAGTACTCTCCCTTTTTTCTCAATCATTTTTTCTTCCCTCTTAACTTTTATTTTAATTTTATTGATTCTCCCGCTCTTAGTTTATCAGCTATTTCATCAATTTTACGTAGTCGATGATTGATTCCTGATTTACTAATTGCACCGCTAGATACCATTTCACCTAACTCTTTTAATGTTACATCCTCATACGCTACTCGAAGTTCTGCAATTTCACGTAGCTTTGGGGGTAATATATCTAAACCAACTGAGCTTTGGATATAACGTATATTTTCAATTTGCCTGAAGGCTGCACTGATTGTTTTATTTAAGTTCGCAGTTTCACAATTTACTAGACGATTAACACTGTTTCTCATATCTCTTACAATGCGGATATCTTCAAACCTTAATAAAGCTGAATGTGCACCAACAACGTTTAAAAACTCAGTAATTTTTTCCGCTTCCTTTAAGTACGTAATATAGCCTTTACGTCTCTCCAATGTTTTAGCATTTAATCCGAATTCATTCATTAGACGACAAATTTCTTCTGTATGCTCCTTATATAGTGAAAAAATTTCTAAATGATATGAAGATGTCTCTGGATTATTTACCGAACCACCAGCTAGAAAGGCACCTCTTAAATAGGAGCGTTTACAACATTTCTTCGTAATTAGCTCTTTCGCTATTTCATTCGTAAAGGTAAATCCTTCACCAGTTATATAAAGATCATTTAAAATATGTTTCGCTTCTTCTTTTATTCGAACAATATATACATTGTTCTTTTTAAGACGCATTTTTTTACGAACGAGCAATTCAACGTCCACATCATAAACACGTTTAATTAATACATATATCCTTCTAGCAATTGCTGCATTTTCAGTAACTACATCTACAATAAATTGGCGATTCGCAATTGATAATGAACCATTCATTCGAATTAAAGAGGATAGCTCAGATTTTGAACAACAATCTTTGATCTCAATCGTTGTTAATTCTTTTTTCGTTTCTGATGCAAAGGACATTTGAATCACCCCCTCCTTCTAGCACTATATATTTTTTCATTAATCTTTTATTTTTGTCGGAATTAGATCACATAAGATTTCAGCTAACTTTACTGTATCATGCCTAATCACATTATCATCGTATTTAACGATCGACTTATGAACAATTTCTAGATCTAAAGCTTCAAGCTCATTTATATCTAGTTTTACTTGTTGAGCATGTTCTTCCTTATAAAGTTCTAAAATATTTTTAGGCATTGTGCCTTCATTTACAATAATTGTATCAATAAAACTTGAGTCTAAATGCTGATATAGAGCCTTCACATGATCACTAGCTGTATAATGTAAAGTTTCACCCGCTTGAGTCATCACATTACATACATATACTTTTTTTGCTTTTGAATTTACAACAGCCTTCCCAATATTAGTAACTAATAGATTAGGAAGGATACTCGTATATAAACTACCCGGTCCGATTACAATTAAGTCAGCACGATTAATTTCATCAAGCGCCTCTTTTAAAGGTTCAACATTTCGTGGCGCTAAAAATACTCTTTTAATCTTGTTACCAGAATAAGGAATTTTCGACTCACCTGAAACAATTGTGCCATCTTCTAATTCAGCTTTTAATACGACACTTTGATTAGCTGCTGGTATAACTTTCCCTCTAACATTTAATACCCTTCTCATTTCAATGATTGCACGGTAAAAATCACCTGTAATCGCAGTCATGGCACTTAGCATTAAATTACCTAGAGAATGTCCAGAAAGGTCTCCAGATGTTGCAAATCGATGTTGGAATAATTCTTCTAACATCGGTTCCACATCAGATAACGCGGCAAGTACATTTCGGACATCACCAGGCGGTGGAATTTTTAACTCGTCACGTAATCGTCCAGAGCTACCACCATCATCTGCGACTGTAACGATAGCGGTAATATCAACGGGATGTTTTTTCAACCCACGAACTAAAACTGATAGTCCCGTTCCGCCTCCAATTATTACTATTCTTGAACGTTGACTAACCATTACTTATGACTCCTTTTTTCAACGTCCCGATGACTAACATTCGTATCATATTGATCTTTATAGTAGTTAGCTAAATACTCCGCTAAAGTAACAGAGCGATGCTGTCCACCTGTACATCCAATCGCAATGATAAGTTGTCGTTTACCTTCTCTTTTATATTGAGGTAACATAAAACTAATTAAATCAATTAATTTCAGCATAAATTCGGTTGTTTCATTAAATTTAAGAACATAAGAGGAAACTTCTTCATCTAAGCCAGTTAAAGGACGCATTGACTCAATATAAAATGGGTTTGGTAAAAATCGTACGTCAAATACTAAATCTGCATCAATCGGTATTCCATACTTAAAACCGAATGACTGAATATTTACTGAAAAACCTTCTTGTTCATTTTCTCTAAATTGTTCAATTATTTTTTCTCGTAATATTTTAGGTTTTAAATCTGAAGTATCATAAATTAATTGTGCACGCCCTTTTACTTCGGCTAAAAGAGTACGTTCCAACTCAATTCCTTTTAGTGGAGATCCCGTTGGAGAAAGTGGATGTGAGCGACGAGTTTCTTTGTAACGAGTAACAAGTGCAGCATTCGTTGCATCTAAAAATAAAATTTGAGGGATGATTGAAGGAGTAGACATTAATTGATCTAACGAGTTCCCTAACTGATCAAAAAATTCTCTTCCTCGTAAATCCATAACAAGAGCAACTTTATCTGTTGTATTGTGATCCGGGTCCTTTAATAGCTCTACAAATTTTGGAAGTAGAGCAGGAGGAAGATTATCAACACAGAAATAACCGATATCTTCTAACGCTTGAACAACGACAGTCTTTCCAGCACCTGACATTCCAGTTATAATAACCATTTTCACATGTGATCTTGTAGGCATTTAACTCAACCCTTTCTATAATTTAGGTTAACTAGGATTTAATCGATACCTTAATAATTCAAAATCCGGTGTATAAACAAAGGTACCATGTAAAATTTCTGTACCCTTTAGTAAATAATCAATAATATGATAATCACCTGCTGCCATAGGAAGATTTTTCACTTCATCTATTGCATGCCAGCGAAGAATTCCTTCTTCACACTCATCTTGATTTTCACCGTCAAACTCGGTAGCCAAAAATGAAAACATCATCCATTCATTCACTACCTTAGCATCTTCTTCTATAATAATTGTAAAAACACCTTTTAATTTTGGATTTTTTAAGTAAACACCTGTTTCTTCACGATATTCACGAACAACTGCTTCTCTAATGTTTTCACCTGGCTCCATCTTACCGCCGGGTGCAACCCACCAGTTTCTTCTAGGTTTTTGTAGCAAGAGGATATTATTTTCATTTTCCAAAACACAATGTGTAACTCTTTGCATTTCTTATACCTCACTTACAATTTGGACTTGCAGTTGGTTGAAACTGCCCAATCTATATTATACCGTTAAACTAGTCAGACAACAACTTGTTAAGAGGGGGAATTAAGGTAGAAAGGTCAGGGTCCTAGCTAAAGGAAAAGATTTTGTGGGTTCGAACTACAGTTGAGGAACAAAATCGATCACATTCGGAGAAAATAAAGAAAACTCACTGATTTACGAGCTTTATTACAGAACACTAAAGGCGTAGTCACACTTATAATTAATTGCTACTTCGTCAGATCCTCCTTCGTTGCTACGAATTTATACTTTAATGCACAAAAAAAGGGAACATGGACAAGCGCATATCCATGTTCCTATATATATTAGGGGGCTCTCTGGTTATTGTCTATATTACAGTAACTATATTTCAGGAGAGTTACACCCTAATTACATATAAGTTTCAGAATATTACAATTTTGTTCACAATTCTAAAACTTATTTTTTATATTTCAGTTGATCGTTTTTAATCAAGATTAGTTAGTTTTAGATAATTCCTCTTTTAATTCCTCAATATAATGTTGTACTGCTTGAGCAGCAATACTTCCGTCTCCAGTAGCTGTTACAACTTGACGTAAAGTTTTTTCACGAACATCACCAGCAGCAAAAATACCAGGTACTCTTGTTTCCATTACATCATTTGTTTCGATATAACCATTTTCATTTGTAATACCTAAACTTAAGAATGGTTTTGTTAATGGGAGCATTCCAATATAGATAAATACGCCATCTGTTTTAAATTCAGACTCTTCACCATTTTGAGTATCTACAAGTGTTACGCTACTTACTTTACCATCAGTTCCGTTAATTTCTTTAATTGTAGAATTCCAAATAAATGAAATCTTTTCATTTGCAAATGCACGGTCTTGAAGAATTTTTTGAGCTCGTAATTGATCTCTGCGGTGAACGATTGTAACTTTAGAAGCATATCGAGTTAAATATACGCCTTCTTCTACTGCTGAATCTCCTCCACCTATAACGACTAATTCTTTATCCTTAAAGAATGCTCCATCACAAACTGCACAGTAAGATACACCACGTCCTCCAAGCTCTTGCTCACCAGGAACACCAATTTTTTTGTATTCTGCACCAGTTGAAATAATAATTGCACGTGCTTTGTATTCTTTTTTACCAGCAACTATTGTTTTATATTCTTTACCGTCGATAATTTCTTTAATGTCACCATAAGCGTATTCAGCACCAAATTTTTTCGCGTGATCAAACATTTTATTTGATAAATCTGGACCTAAAATACTATCAAAACCTGGGTAGTTTTCGATTTCTTCAGTATTTGCCATCTGGCCACCTGGAATACCACGTTCCATCATTAATGTAGAAAGATTTGCACGAGATGTATATACTGCTGCAGTCATCCCTGCAGGACCAGCTCCAATGATAATAACATCATAAATTTTTTCTTCCATTACTTAATCACTCCTTGTACTTAAATGGCTAATTGCCCTACTTCATTAACTATCACTATCCTAATACGCGATGACATAAAACAACAAATCATATGCTCATGATAAAGAAAACTCTTTGACTGACAATCCTTTTAGGAGAAGTCAGAGGTATAGTTGCACTTTAATCGGCTACCACGTCGAGTACAAATCCTTGCTGCCAATTTGTACTCACCTTAATGAGAAATAAAGAAAGCTTGCATTAACACCATCTGGTATTAAAACAAGCTTCGAATGGCGCTAATGCCTTTATTTAATAAATAGGTAGAGATATTATAGTTTGCTGCAATTTTCTTTTGTGATACACGTTTTACTTCATTTTCAGCAAGATAATGTGTAGCAGCTAATAAAACATCTTCATTTACAGGTAATTCTTTATATTTTAATGTAAGTTCACAAATAGTGAAAAACCATAATTGAAGATGATTACGTAGTATTATATAATCCTCTTCCCAAGTTGTCTGTACTTTCTTTGCTCCGTTAATTGCAATATTCAATGATGGATGAGGCTCTAGATAACACATATTATTTAGAAGTACTTGTTCTAATTGTTCATCGAGACCAATATTTTCTAATGGATCTAAATCTTGAAGGATTGAACTGAATTTTTGTTCATAATAATATTCCTTCATAAAATAGATTAATCCCCATCTCTCACTATTCGAATTAGAGTATTTTGCTTGATACTCTGTTTCAGCCATTAATTGTTCGATTTCATTCGATGAATGTTTTTTTTCAGCCCATGGAGCCAATTCCTCATGATCATCAAATTCATTTGTCATTTCAAAATTCCAAATACGCTCCGCCGTTTCAATCCTTCCAGATTGATAAGCTGCATCACAGAACATATAATAAAACTGTATTTCACGATCTGGTCGTTCCATATAAAGTAAATTAAATAACTTATAAGCTTCTTCATACTTCTTGAATTGATAGAAAAGTACACCTAGCTTGTGGCGGTGCTCTTCAGAGATCGGAACAATATTTGATAAGCCTTCAAGATATTGCAGAGCAATTTCTTGTTCATTTAATATTCTCTTTAGCATTGTTAAATGAATTAAAGCTGATAAATTACCTGGATTATGTTCTAAAACATATTGTAATACTCTTTCAGCTTCCTCAGGATTACCTAGATGAAGCTCAACTAAAGCTAAGTTATTATAAGCTGGCCAAAATTCTTGATACTTATCAACAATAGTAAGTAAAGTTGATTTAGCAGATTTCCAATCATGATTTGCCAAATAGCTTGTAACTCGCTCTTGAAGCACTAATAAATCATCATTAATACTTAAATCATCATCTTCTTCACTATGAATAATATCTAAATAGTCTTCTAGTTCTTCTAATTGCTCTTCATCCGTGCCAATTTCTAAATACTTTTGAGCATACAAATTAGCTTTTTGGAACAATCCTAATTCAAAAAATGCAAATGCTAATAAATAATATACATCCTCATTTGTTGGAAATTTCTCTAAAATATATTCTAAAATTGTTATTGTAGTTTGATATTGATGTAATGATAAAAGCTTTCTAGAAATATCTATAAGAACTGTTAGATTTTCTTCATTTTCAGCAGCTTTTTTCAAATAATAAATCGCTTGCTCAGAATCGTTACTATTATAAGCTTTCATCCCTTTTTCGTAGAAATAATCCTTCGGTAACGAGAACGAAACGACATTATGAAATTGATTTGTTTGATTCCCCAAATTTTCAGACATTCGATCCTCCAGTTTTTAAAGCTTATCACAGTATATCACAAAAAAAGAGGAAATAGTCGCCGTCCAAATTATAAGAATTTTAGACGAACGTACAATTTCCACATTATCTAAATAAGTTATCAAAGTATTATTTTAACCGAAACAAAAAATATTGAAAACCACTTTTTAAATAGTAGTTTCAGATTGAGGTAATGAAATAATAACCATAGGATTACCTCCAACGAATGCACCTGCTGGAACATCCTTGTTGACTAGTGTTGCAGCTGAAACTTTCGCACCATCACCTATTGTGACACCTGGCAGGATTGTCGTATTTGCACCAACTAACACATTATTACCAATAATGACTTCTCCTAATCGATATTCATTAATTAAATATTCATGCGCCAGGATTGTTGTATTATAGCCGATAATCGAATTCCTACCAACTGAAATTAATTCTGGAAACATTAAATCAGGCGTTACTTTAAATGCAAAGGCTGCATACTCTCCTATTTTCATTCCAATCAGATTCCTATACATCCAGTTTTTCAGTCTAAAGAAAGGGATATAACGAGCTATTTCAATGACAATAGTATTTCGAAATGTTTTCCAAAATGAAACCGTCTTGTAGACTTGCCAAAGTGAATTTTCACCTTCAATTAGATAGCGTTTCGTTTTCCTCAATTCTCATCAATTCCTAAAATTGGTAAAAGATCACTCATCTTTTCAAGCATAAAATCAGGTTTAAAAGTAGCTAAAAATTCTTTTCCTTTTAGTGACCAAGCAACACCCGCTGTTTTCGTTCCAGCATTTTTACCACCTTCAATATCATGGTAATTATCGCCCACCATTATACTCTCTTCAGGAATAGAATTTAATTTTTTAAGAGCTAATTGAATCGGTTCTGGATGTGGCTTTGCATTTTGCACGTCATCTATTGTGATAACAGTATCAAAGAATTGCTTTAATCGACTAAAACTTAAGCCCATCTCAACAATATTTCGTGCCTTTGTTGTTACAATCCCAATTTTATAACCTAATTTGTGTAAAGTTTCGATCGTTTCATAAACTGTTTCATATTCCTCAACAAGCTCATCATGCATCTCCATATTAAAACGGCGATATTCAGAAATGAACTCTTCAACTCTTTCTTCATCTACCGTAGAGAATGTTTCAGTTAAGGTTGGCCCTATAAAAGGTATAACATGTTCACGTTTATATTGTTCAGGATAATATTTATTCAAAGTATGCAAGAATGAAGCAATGATTAATTCATTTGTATTGATTAAGGTACCATCTAAATCAAATAGTATCGTATTTATTTTCATAAGAAATTCCTTTCTATTTCACTTCAGCTTTTAAACTTGATTCAGTTCTTCTACCTACTCTTCCTACGATTCTTGCAACTATACAAGTAACAACTAATGCGACAAAGAAACGAATTAAAAATAAGTATAAAACTGGAATCCCTAAAGGAATGAAGAGAAGTGTATCTTCTACTACAGCATGACAAGCTACTAAAAATAAGAAAACAAGGTATAAATCTCGTTTCGAAACACCATCTTCTTTAACAGCTTGAATCATAACACCTGCTCCAAAAGCTAATCCAAAAAACAATCCCGCAGCTAATGTAACTCCTGCTTTTGCTTCAACACCGATTAATTTAGTAAATGGAGATAATGCTTTGGTTATATAATTCATCCACCCAAAATCTTTTGCAATTTGAATAACTAGCATTAATGGAAAAACAATTTTAATAAGGTTTAAAATACCGATTAATGACGAGATGATGGCATTATAAACGATATCCCATCCTGACTGGTTAACGCTTTCTGCAACGGCAATACCTTTATGAACAATTTCTGTTCCACCAGACCAAAAGAAATGGATACAAATTGCGGATATAATTGCAAATCCAATCCTTACTAATACGACAAAAGATGCTCGAACTCCTACAGCAGTAGCTACTGTCGTTTCAACAAATAGATTATGAGAAAAACTTAACATAACTGCCAGAATCAATGCCTCCTTGACAGTTAAATCCATCGGTAGCATTGCTCCAAGAGCTGCATATAGATTTAAAACATTTCCTAAAACTAATACTAATGCTGCATCTCCCTTTAAACCGATAAAACTCATTAATGGTTCAAGAATATTAACAAACCAGTCCATTAGTGCAGTTTCTTTAATAATCGTTAAAATGAAAGAAATAGGGAAAATTATTTTCCCTATTTTCCAAGAAGTTTGTAAACCAACAAGTAACCCTCTCTTTAAAGTTTCCAACGTACTCCCCACTCCTGTTTTACAAACTTATGCGTCTAAATAACGCTCATTCGATAATCCTTTAACTCTACGATATATAAGAATAATAATAGATAGTATGATTATTACGACAGAAATAAATTGAGCCATTCTAATTGTACTTGTTAACATTAAACTATCTGTTCTTAGTCCTTCAATAAAGAAACGACCAACCGAGTACCAAATTAAATAAGTTAAAAACATTTCACCACGTCTTAAATTCACTCTTCTTAAAATTAGTAAGAAAATAATCCCTAAAAAACTCCATAATGATTCATATAAAAACGTTGGATGATAATACGTTCCATCAATATACATTTGATTAATAATCCAAGTAGGTAAATGAAGACTTTCTAAGAATGATCTAGTTACTGGACCTCCATGAGCCTCTTGGTTCATGAAGTTTCCCCAACGACCAAGCATTTGGCCTACTAAAATACTTGGTGCTGCG
This sequence comes from Gottfriedia acidiceleris, assembly GCF_023115465.1. Classification (NCBI taxonomy): domain Bacteria; kingdom Bacillati; phylum Bacillota; class Bacilli; order Caryophanales; family Bacillaceae; genus Gottfriedia; species Gottfriedia acidiceleris. Next base: position 4,288,369 of record NZ_CP096034.1, read on the forward strand.
ATATCGGCAAGCTTCCAAAATGAAATGCCTCTTTTCTTTGCAAAGAAGTAACTAGCAATAAATGCTCCTATTAAACCACCGTGAATAGCTAATCCACCATGCCATATAGCCGGTATTTCACTAACATGCTTAGAATAGTAGCTCCATTCAAAGAGTACATAATAAATTCTTGCCCCTATAATGGCTGAAGGTAGAGCTACTAAAATTAGATCCAAAAATGTATCATCAGGTATTCCACGTCGTTTACTTTCACGAATTGCCAACCATAAACCTAATACAACACCTAAACCGATCAATACCCCATACCACTTTATTGAAAGAGGACCTAAGTGTAAAAATACTTTATCTAATGGCTGAATATTTGACTCCATTTCAATTTCCCCACTTTATCATTAAATTAAATCACTAACATTATTACCGCCTTGAATTACTTTCTCTAAACGATCTGCAAATTGTTGTGCAGCATTTACACCCATATTTTTCAAACGGAAATTCATCGCTGCTACTTCAATAATAACAGCTAAATTTCGACCTGGTCGAACAGGCAATGTGATTTTCGAAATATCTGTATCTAATATTCTAAGTTTTTCATCATCTAAGCCAACTCGGTCGTAAACTTTTTGGGAATCCCAAGTCTCTAAATCAATGTTCAACGTAATACGCTTGTAATTACGAACAGACCCTGCTCCGAAAAGAGTCATTACATTAATAATTCCTAATCCACGAATTTCTAATAAATGCTCAATTAATTCTGGCGATGAACCAATCAGCGTATCCTCATCAGTTTGACGAATCTCTACTGAATCATCTGCTACTAATCGATGACCACGTTTTACTAACTCTAGAGCCGTTTCACTTTTACCTACTCCACTTTTACCAGTAATTAATACACCGACACCGTAAATATCTACTAGTACACCGTGTAATGCTGTAGTTGGAGCAAGTTTAGCCTCTAAATAACTAGTAAGTCTACTATACATTTTAGTTGTCTTACTGTTTGAGAGTAAAATAGGTACGCCAGTTTCTTCACCCGCTTCAATTAATTCTGGTGGAATCTCTAAGCCACGTGTCACGATAATACAAGGCGTATCCTCTGCACAGAGTTTTCTTAATCGATTATGTTTTTCTTCGTCAGTTAAGCTATGATAAAAAGTTAATTCTGTTTTCCCTAATATTTGTACTCGATCAGATGGATAGTATGTAAAAAAACCTGCAACCTCTATCCCTGGGCGAGATAAGTCAGTCGTGTTAATCGAACGATTCAACCCCGTACTTCCACTAATGACCTCTAATTTAAAATACTCAACTAAATTCTTTGTACGTAATTTAGCCATACAAGCCTCCTAAGGATTAATATTTATGTATTATCTCTCATATTGTACCATTTTTAAACTTTGTGGGAAAATGTCGACAAGACACTAACTGCGCTAAAACGATTAAAAATTATTAATGTAAAAGTGAATTTATTACGATATCTAGTAACTTCAATCAGTTTTAGTATCAGTTAGATAACAACGGAGTTCACATAATGTTCGAATATCCCTTAAACAAAACAAAAAAAGAGACTCTCAAAAGTACTTTAACTTAAGAGACTCCTCTTTTTCTACCGATGACTATGCTTTTTTTTGTCCTTTGAACCAAACACAAAATATTGAATTAACATACTGAATGTACTAATTAGAATCGATGCGATAATAGCAGTTCCAAAACCATTTACTCGTAAGGCATCCCCTAATAAATAATCAGTAATTTCAAGTGTAAATGCATTAATAATAAACAGGAATAATCCCATTGTAAAAATGGTTACAGGTAAAGTTATGAATATTAAGATTGGGCGAATAATTGTATTTAAGATCGATAACACCAACGCAGCAATGATAGCCGTTGGAATATTTTTCACATAAAAATCTGGTTGCAGAAATCCTGCTACTACAATAAAAACTAAGCTATTAATAGCTAATGAAAATAACCATCTCATTTATTTCACGCCACCTTCTTCTGGAACAACAAATATCCAAATTAAATAAACAAATAGAAGTGCTCCAAATCCTACGAAGAATAATATAACAAAAAGTAAACGGATTAATGTACTGTCCAAATTAAAATACTTACCCAATCCACCACAAACACCAGCAAGCATAGAATCTTTAGAAGATCGATATAGTTTTTTCAAAAAAAATCTCCTCTCTATCGATACGCCCTCATTTTTTTATCATTACTAATTTTTTATTTCATTATTTATTCTATGTTAAAACATTAAAGAAATGTGGACTACTTTTCAAGTAAAAGGAACTATGTAGAACATTAACATATCCTAAATAAAAACAAATACAAAGAAAAGGAGTTTAGGTCCTATTCTTTGTATCTCTTTTTTACTTTATGTTGTAACTGACTATCTTTTTAAGATTAAGTTTCCATCAATGCCAATCTTTTTTCCATTCTAGCTTTGTCACGTTCTAATACAGCTTTTAAATACTTACCTGTATGAGACGCTTCGACTTTACATAGTTTCTCTGGTGTACCGGTTGCTACGATCGTACCACCTTTGTCTCCACCTTCTGGTCCTAAATCGATTAGATGGTCGGCTGCTTTAATGACATCTAAGTTATGTTCAATTACAAGTACAGTATCTCCATTATCTACAAGTCTTTGTAAAACAACTAATAATCGGGCAATATCATCAACATGAAGCCCTGTAGTTGGTTCATCTAATATATATAAAGTTCTTCCATTCGTCCGTTTATGAAGCTCGGAAGCTAGTTTTACTCGTTGTGCTTCTCCGCCAGATAAAGTAGTAGCTGGTTGACCTAATGTAATATAACCTAAACCTACATCATTTAACGTTTGAAGTTTACGTTTAATCTTAGGAATATTTTCAAAGAATGAAACTGCATACTCAACTGTCATATCTAATACTTCAGAGATCGATTTATCTTTATACTTAACTTCTAAAGTTTCTCGATTATATCGTTTACCATGACAAACCTCACATGGTACGTAAACATCAGGTAGGAAATGCATTTCGATTTTAATGATTCCATCGCCTCGACATGCTTCACATCTACCGCCTTTAACGTTGAAGCTAAAACGACCTTTCTTATAACCGCGAACTTTCGACTCATTCGTAGCGGCATATACATCTCGAATATCATCAAATACACCAGTATAAGTAGCCGGATTTGAACGAGGAGTACGACCAATTGGTGATTGATCAATATCAATAACCTTCTCCAATTGTTCAATCCCTTTTATTTCTTTATGCTCCCCTGGACGTACTTTCGACCCATTTAATTTTTGAGCTAATGATTTATATAAAATCTCATTAATTAATGTACTTTTCCCTGATCCTGATACACCTGTTACTGCAACGAACGTACCTAATGGGAATGAAGTTGATACATTTTTTAAATTGTTTTCTTTTGCGCCAACAATTTTAATTTCACGTCCATCGCCTTTCCTCCGCTCAAGCGGTACAGGAATAAACTTCTCACCCGATAAGTACTTCCCTGTTAATGAATTTTGATCATTCATTACTTCATGTGGCGTTCCTTGCGAAATGACCTGTCCACCGTGAATACCAGCTCCCGGTCCGATATCAATTAAATAATCTGCTGCTAGCATCGTATCTTCATCATGTTCTACAACAATTAATGTATTTCCGATGTCTCTCATATTTAACAATGTTGAGATTAAACGATCATTATCACGTTGGTGTAATCCAATTGATGGCTCATCCAAAATATATAATACACCTGTTAATCTCGAACCAATTTGAGTCGCTAAACGAATCCTTTGAGCTTCCCCACCAGATAATGTACCTGCTGCTCGGTTCAATGTTAAATAATCTAAACCTACATTTACTAAAAAGCCTAAACGCTCTCTAATTTCTCGAAGGATTAGATTTGCAATTTTTTCTTGTTTTGGCGTTAGATCAAGCGATCCAAAGAAATCAAACGCTTCTTTAACCGACATTTTTGTTACTTCTCCAACATGCAAGCCACCAATAAATACAGCAAGTGCCTCTTTTCTTAGTCGATGCCCTTTACAAGTTGGACAATGTTGTTGAGCCATGTATTTTTCCATTTGCTCACGAATAAAATCTGAAGATGTTTCCTTAAAACGTCTTTCTACATTTGAAATAACACCTTCAAATTCAATCATTGCTTCACGTACGTGACCTTGCTCGTTATCATATTTAAAATAGATTTGTTCTCCATTACTACCATAAAGAATTTTATCTTGTTGATCTTTTGGTATGTCTTTAAATGGAATATTCATATCAATTCCGTAATGATTACATACACTTTCGAGTAATTGAGGATAATACATCGAGCTAATTGATTCCCACGGTGCGATCGCATTTTCTTTAAGAGTTAATTCATCATTTGGGATCACTAAGTTTATATCCACTTCTAATTTCGTTCCTAATCCATCACATGAATGACAAGCACCAAACGGGCTGTTAAACGAAAACATACGCGGTTCTAATTCCCCAATTGAGAAACCACACAGTGGACATGCATGATGTTCACTAAATAGTAATTCCTCTTCACCTATTACATCAATGATAACTCGACCTTCTCCTAGTTTTAATGCTGTTTCAAGAGAATCAGCTAGTCGAGATGCTACACCATCTTTTACAACAATACGGTCAATTACAACTTCGATTGAATGTTTCTTATTTTTCTCTAATTCTATATCATCAGATACATCAAATAACTCACCATCAACACGAACGCGAACGAACCCTTGTTTTTTAATTTCTTCAAATACTTTTACATGTGTCCCTTTACGACCAGACACCACTGGAGCAAGCACTTGAATTTTTGTTCGTTCAGGATACTCCATTACACGATCAACCATTTGTTCTACTGTTTGAGAAGAAATTTCGATCCCATGATTTGGACAAATTGGAGTTCCGATACGAGCATAAAGAAGACGCAAATAGTCGTAGATCTCTGTTACAGTTCCAACGGTCGAACGAGGATTTCGACTAGTCGTTTTTTGATCAATTGAAATCGCTGGTGAAAGTCCTTCGATTGAATCTACATCCGGTTTATCCATTTGACCTAAAAACTGACGAGCATACGCAGATAATGATTCTACATATCTACGTTGACCTTCTGCATAAATCGTATCAAATGCTAGAGATGACTTACCTGATCCCGATAGACCAGTCACAACTACTAATTGATTACGAGGAATCGTTACATCGATATTTTTTAAGTTATGCGCTCTGGCCCCTTTAATAATTATTTCATTCATACTTTTCAAGTTCTTCACCTCTCAGACTTCAATTCTAATATTAAGTCACGAAGTTCTGTTGCTCGTTCAAAATCAAGCGCCTTCGCTGCGTCCTTCATTTCCATTTCAATTGATTGAATAAATAAATGACGTTCTTTTTTGTTCATTTTCTTATATTTAGCACTAATGCCGTTTTCATAAACTTCTTCTTCTTCAGCTACAGAAGTAGCGCGAATCACATCACGTACTTGCTTAATGATCGTTTTTGGAGTGATTCCATGTTTTTTGTTATATTCTTCCTGAATCTCACGACGACGTTTTGTTTCATTAATAGCAATATCCATCGAATTCGTCATTTTATCAGCATACATTATAACATGACCATTAGAATTCCTTGCAGCTCGACCAATTGTTTGAATTAATGAACGTTCAGATCGTAAAAACCCTTCTTTATCTGCATCTAAAATTACAACTAATGAAACTTCAGGAATATCTATACCTTCACGTAAAAGGTTAATACCAATTAACACATCATATTTACCTAAACGAAGGTCCCGAATAATTTCAATTCGTTCAAGCGTTTTAATTTCAGAATGTAAATAGTTAACCTTAATTCCGATTTCTTTCAAATAATCCGTTAAATCTTCAGACATTTTCTTCGTTAGAGTAGTAATTAGTACTCTCTCATTTTTAGCAATGCGATTACGAACTTCATCGATTAAATCGTCAATTTGACCTTCAATCGGTCGAACATCTATCGTCGGATCTAGTAGACCTGTTGGACGAATAATTTGTTCTACTTTCTCTGGACACAGATCTAGCTCATATGGTCCAGGTGTAGCAGTTACGTAAATAGTTTGTTGAACTTTATCCTCAAACTCTGCAAACTTTAAAGGTCGATTATCCAATGCTGAAGGCAGACGGAATCCATGATCTACTAATACTTGCTTTCGAGCTTGGTCACCATTAAACATTCCTCGGATTTGTGGAACTGTAACATGTGATTCGTCAATTACCATTAAGAAATCTTCTGGAAAATAGTCTAATAATGTATAAGGCGTAGAACCAGGTGGTCTCAGCGTCAGATGACGGGAATAGTTTTCAATTCCTGAACAAAATCCCATCTCGTTCATCATTTCTAAATCATATCTAGTTCGTTGTTCAAGCCTTTGAGCTTCTAGCAACTTACCGTTATCTCTCATTTCCTTTAATCGTTCTTCTAACTCAACTTCAATATTTTTAATAGCAATTTTCATTTTTTCTTCACGTGTAACGAAGTGAGAAGCCGGGAAAATTGCAACGTGTTCACGATCACCTAAAATTTCGCCTGTTAATGCATCCACTTCTCTAATTCTCTCAATTTCATCACCAAAAAATTCTACACGAATACAGTGCTCATCACGTGATGCCGGGAATATTTCAACAACATCACCACGAACTCGGAATGTACCACGTGAGAAGTCAATATCATTACGCGCATACTGAATATCTACTAGTTTATGTAATAGGTCGTCTCTACTAATTTCCATTCCAATACGAAGAGAACAAACTAACTCACGATATTCTTCAGGAGAACCTAAACCGTAAATACAAGAAACACTCGCTACAATAATGACATCCTTACGTTCAAATAGGGAGGAAGTCGCAGAGTGACGTAATTTATCAATTTCATCATTAATACTTGAATCTTTTTCAATATAAGTATCCGTTTGAGGTACATAAGCTTCTGGCTGAAAATAATCATAGTAACTAACGAAATACTCAACTGCATTATTAGGAAAAAACTCTTTTAATTCACTATATAATTGCCCTGCTAATGTTTTATTGTGAGCAAATACTAATGTTGGTTTTCCTACTTCTTTAATTACATTTGAAATGGTAAACGTTTTTCCCGTACCTGTCGCACCTAATAAAACTTGATGCTTTTTACCATTTTTAATACCATCAACTAACTGCTTAATCGCATTTGGCTGGTCACCCTGAGGTGAATAATTAGAAACTACCTCGAATTCCTGCTCCATCTTCCCCGCCTCCATTTCCAAAACATACATATTCTTCTATTTTACCACAAAATTTCAAATATCAATCAAAAACAGAACAAACGTACTTTAAAATTTAATCATCTTTACATATTATCGATGTTCAAGTACGAAATCAAGTAATTAAACTAGAACGTACATTCTTTTAGTAAACAGAAAAGAAGGAAAGCAAAGAAAAAAGAACAGAAAAAAAGAAAGAAGAAGGAGTAGGAAAGATTTTATCGTTTTATAAAATCCTTTCCTATAACCAATCTCTTACATTTTTCCCGCCCTACTTATTCGACCTGAAAATCATATACTTGTAATTTTTTTAATGCTTTACTAGATATTCCTTTAAAATTCCTTACTTCAATCTTGCCCTTGAAAAGACTTTGTCCATTTGTTAAGTCAACAATAATGAATTCTTTATTAATCATATTATTCGTAATTGCGTATAGTTTTCCGTCAATGACTTTATAATTTGAAAGGTTATTACCATTAATTTTAGAAGTAAGTACTGGTACACCTTCTACTTTTTTATTTTTAAGGTTATACTTTAAAACCGAAATACCATTTCCACTATTCTTTAAAAAATACAACTCTTCATTCGAAAGTAATTCATAACTTTGCTTCAACTGTTCCTTTTGTTCATTCGATAAATTTAAAGTTTCTTCTTTACCAGTTTCTAAATTAAATACGACCACTTCATTACTAACTTCTTCAGATGTTGTTTCACCATTTGGTAGAACAGTATCCTTTAGTTTTACCTTCTTATAAACATTGTATTTAGAAGGAAGCGTTTGATCCGATTCTGATATTAAATTTTGTATTTCAGTGTGAGTATGTGTCTTTTGGTCATTTGATGATTTATTAATCACTTTACGATCAACAATTTTCTTTTGGTTTATATTAATTCGATACATAACTACTTCAGTCTGGTCGACAATCGTATCTGAATTAGTATTTTTATCGATTGTTTTATTTTGATAAGTAGTTACAACTAAATTTTTACCAATTAATTGTACATCCTCTACACTAATATAAGAGTAGATTTCTTCATCTGGGATATCAATTTTAAATGTATAACGGTCTTTATTATGAAGATCAAGACCATCTATATACATTTTAAAATGATTATTTTTATGCTCATACGTACCACCAAGTTTTCCACCTTTGACCTCGGCGTGCCATGCAAAATCTTTATCGATATAAAATTGAGAAGAAGAAATTTTTCCGCGCATAAAGTTTCTTTCTTTCTTTTTTAAATCATTTAATTTCTTTAAATCATAGTAATCACTATCAAGGTCACTAAGAATTGAATTGTTGTTTTTATATTCACTTCCCCCAGTAGTAATACTTAAGCCTCTACCGCCTTCTTGACCATATCCGGCGCTAATCGTTAAATCTTTAACGTATTTTGAATCTCCATTTTCGGTCTTTAAGTAAAATTTAGGCAACTTGCTTTCTGACATAGCTACTTTCGTAAAAAACGTACCTAAACTGATTGTCGTGACAACGGCTATTACTGCCAAATTACGATATCGCTTCATTCTAAACTCCTCCTTACACCGATACTTTGTTTTTTAATAAATATTTACTAAATAAGATTGAACTTGTAATAATGATTATAAAAAGACCTATTTCCATATAAAGGACTTCACTTGGATAGAATGAGAAATCATTTCCAAAAACATAAGATTGAATAAACTCAGGTATAAGAATTAAAACGACAATCGCCATAGCGTATAAGATCCCAAATAATATACCTTTCCAACGATAACTACGTTCTAAAAGAATGAATGTGAAAAGAGTAAACACTAAGCCCATTCCAATAAGATATCTAAAAATAAAATCCACAAAATTACTTGGTAAAATCATTTGAAAAATATTAGGACCCATAACAAGATCAACTGTATTCATTTTTCCTAACAGTTCACTTGGAATGATTTGTTGAAATACGTTTATTTCAATTGGTAAAAGTACTAGTTGAAAAGCCAGTAAACTCAACACCATAATTAAAATTGTAGTCGCTTTAGCAAAGTAAATTGTCATTCTTGAGGTTGGTAGCATAAATAAACGGTAAATAAATGTGTTTTTTCCGAAATAATCTCTATACCAAATGATAAAAATATAGAACATCATTAAAGCGACACTGATCACAATTGGACCAATAAATAATGCATGATTAGCTACATAGTTAAAGGTAAGTAACCCATTTGAAGAGATAAACTGTTCTGTTGCTTTCATAGAACTTGCATAGTTCGCGTCGTTAGCAGCTTGCATATATTTGGACTTTACTAAAAATAAACTTAAAAACTGCGAAATTGCTACTATAATAAGTAATCCTATATATAATTTAAAAAATCGATTAACTTCAAAGTTAACTAGTTTTAAATATCGATTCACGATTCATACACCTCTCTCATTACATCCATAACTGATTTACCTTCTTCTAATCGAATTTCTTCTGTATAAAACTCTTTTAAAATTTCGCCGTTATCTAATAAAACGACCTTATCAATTAAATGCTCAATATCGCTAATTTCATGCGTTGTTATAATCACGCCTCGATCCTCGATTAAGTGACTCGTAAAAACTTTTGCAATTTGTTCTCTACTAAACATATCGATACCAGAAAAAGGTTCATCCATCAGAACATAATCAACATCTAGTCCTAAACCAAAAAGTAAATTTGCTTTTGCAGCATTCCCTTTTGAAAGCTCTCCTAGTTTCTCGTCTTCCTTTAAACGGAAAAACCCAAGTAATTCTTTTGCACGCTCTGGATTCCAATTTACATAAAAATCCTTCATAAACTGCATTGCTTCTCCAACTGTAAAACTAGGTAGCATTGTAAGTGTATCTGGAATAAACGTGATATTTTCGTACATTGTATGATTCATTTTCTTATCATCTATTAATATTTCACCGCGATCGATTGGCGTAATCCCCATAATTGCCTTCATCGTTGTAGACTTACCAACACCGTTAATACCAATTAAACAAGTGATTTCTCCTTTATTTGCTGTGAAAGAAATATCACGTAAAACATTTTTCCGACCATATTTTTTTGAAACATTTTTAACTTGTATCATTTAAGCCTCTCCTTTCCCTTCTTCTTTTATCTTTTGTTCATAGTTTTGTTTGACCATTGTAAGTAACTCTTCAACCGGAACATTTATTACTTTAATTGAATCGACAAATTCATTTACAGCTTCCATAATCAATTCATTTCGTACACCATTTAACACTTTTATGTCAGTCGTAATCTTACTAGGGAAATTTCGTTCAGTCGTAATCAATCCTTGTTCCTCCATTTCCTTGTATGCTTTTTGTACAGTATTTGGATTTATATTAAATTGAACAGCTAATTCTCTTCTTGATGGTATTTCTTGACCAGCTTCTAATAATCTTTTGGCAATTTGTTGTTTAAAATGCCTAACGACCTGTAGATAAACCGGTTCACGGTTATTTACTATAAATTCCATCAATCCACCTCCTCGTTCTATATACGATTTTTGCAGTATATGTGTGTACTACTTAGTTCATACACTTAAGACATAACGACGTGTATTACTTAAATAATACACCTTATACGTGTACTATACATGTAGTACACCAAAATTGTCAAACACAAAATTTAAAAATACTAGACTAAAGTTGAGCCATTCCAATTAGTCTAGTATTTCTACACGATCCTTAATTTATTTTTTTTCGATCTTTTCGAACAACTAAAAAGTAAAAGAAGACACTCGGCCAAGGGAATTGAATCATTCCTAACAACCCCCATAACCAGGCTGAACGATTTCTCTTTTTAGCGTTTGTAAAAAGTGTGATACTTTGAGTTATTAAAATTATAAAGACTAAAACTAATATGATAATATTTTCTGTTGTCCATTCCACTTTAGATCAACTCACTTTCAATTTTCTTTTTATCTCGTTCAAAAATAATCGGTAATGCAATAAAGCCTATACCTTGAATAATCACTATACTTACTGGTGCCTCTAATGCCATAAGAAGTGCCCCGATGAATAGACTGCATGCTACACAAATAAATACGATTAGTTCTTTAAGAAAAATGGTTTTCTTTTTCACCTGATGTAATTTAATTTTATCGGTAATTGCACTGATTGATGGTTCATATACTTCGGTTATTTCATCAAACTGCTTCAATGCTATAACAATTTCTTCTTTATCCATCTTGCATCAACTCCTTTCTTAATTCCTTCATTCCATTATGAATTCTTGATTTAACAGTCCCTTCTCGAATTCCCATCATATTTCCAATTTCTTCGTTCGTATAGCCGTAGTAATACTTTAATAATATAGCCGTTCGTACTTCGGATTTAAGTTTTTCAAAACCCTCCATAATATCACTCCACTCAAACCCTTTATAGGCTAACTGCCAATTTAAGGAGCGCGATAACTTTTCAGACTCATTTTTTTGCCAAAACCATTCGCGCTTTTTCTTTCTTTGTTGATCTAAATAAAGTCTAGTAGCGATTGTTATTAGCCAAGTTGAAAATTTTGATTGACCATTGTATTTCTTTATATTGTCATAACCTTTCAACATCGTATCCTGTACTAAATCTTCTGCAGTTTGTTGATTTAGGGTCATCTTTAAAACGTATTTATATAAAAAGGAATAATGGATTTGAAAAAGTTTAGCAAATGCATCTTGGTCACCTTGCTGAGCATATTTTATAATTTCTAATTCATCTAAATCCGCCATATCTTCCTCCCTTCTTGCTAATCTATACAATTTTTATTTGGTTTCATTTGTTATACGAATAGGTTCTGCATATCGTTCATTTTTCTTTTAATTTTTTTCAAAAAAAAGTGAAGGGTAAATTCTACTTTACCCTTCACTCTTATAAACTTATTTAGGACGATCAATCGTAAACATTTCCCCAACTTTAGCATAGTCATTCCCTGCTAAACGGCTAACTGCTTTTAAGCCATCTGCATCTATACGCCCATTTTCATAAATTTCATCTTCTATATGAAAATAAACAACCTTGCCTATTAATAAGTCGCAAGCCTCATTATCTTTTCCTAATGGAATTGCCTGTTCTAAAATACATTCCATTCGAATTTTTGACTCTTTCACACCTGGAACTGAAACCATTACGCTATCTACTGGTGTTAAGCCTGCTAATTCAATTTCACTTTCAGTAGGTGCCAATGCAGCTGCCGTTTTATTAATTGCATCAACATTCGATTCATCAACGATATGAACGACGAACTCTTTTTTCTCAATTGCATTTCTAGCTGTATCTTTTTGTTTACCATTTTGTCGCTGAACAGAAACAGAAATCATAGGTGGATTAGCCGTTACGATGTTGAAATAGCTAAATGGTGCACCATTTAAGATGGTCTCATTTGATTCAGTTGTAACAAAAGCAATTGGTCTTGGAATAATTCCACCAATTAAGAACTTATAATTATCACGATCACTTAAATCTGCTGGAGAAAAAGATTTCATCATTATAGCATACTCCTTAAAAGTTATTTTTGTACCAATTAGCTGCTGCTTCAATTTCTGATCTAGTTAAGCTATGCCCCATGTTTTCCCAATGAGTAACGACTTTTGCACCGGCACCGTTTAACAATGATGCTAATTCTTCTGTTTCTTGTGGTAAACAGATTGGATCATTTTTGCCTGCTCCAATGAAGACTGACACATCATTCATATTTGGCAATTCTAAATCACGGATCGGTACCATTGGATGCAATAGCATTGCGCCTTTAAATATATTTTCATAATGGAACAGTAGACTACCAGCAATATTTGCACCGTTTGAATAACCAATTGCGATCATATTATTTGGATCAAATCCATGTTCTACGGAAGCTGATTCAATAAACTCTTTTAATTCTTTCGTACGGAAAACTAAATCTTCCATATCAAATACACCTTCAGCTAATCGCTTAAAAAAACGTGGCATTCCATTTTCACTTACATTTCCTCTTACTGATAATACAGAAGCTTCATCATCGATCATACCTGCAATTGGCAAGAGATCAAGTTCATTCCCACCTGTACCATGTAATAATAAAAATGTCGGCTTAGATGGATTACTTCCTCTATTAAATACGTGTTTCATCGTTATTCTCCTTTCACTTCTCTAACAACAATTGGTTGCAAGTGATTTTCTATTATTTCACGATGTGGTTCCTGCCACTTTGGTAGCATTAACTGTTCTCCTAAATGGTCTATATTCTCATCAATCGTAAATCCTGGTGGATCAGTTGCAATTTCAAATAATATCCCACCATTTTCACGAAAATAAATTGCGTTAAAATAATTACGATCTTTGACTTCAGTAACCCCATAATGATTGTCATATAATTTATGTTGCCATTTTACATGTTCTTCATCATTACTTGCCCTCCATGCAATATGATGGACAGTTCCTACCCCCATAGCTCCTCTTCCTACTGCTGCTAATTCAATATCGATAATATTTCCGATATCACTAGCAGCCTTAAAACGTAAATAGTTACCCTCTTGACCTAAGCATTCTAATTCCATTACGTTTTCCAACAGTTCAGCTGTTTTATTTGGTGCTCCAGAATATAAAACTGCACCACCAAACCCTTTAATTGCTACATCCTTTGTAACACCATTAAATTCCCAAGTATTTTCCTGGCCAGCTTCCCTTTCTACTAATTCAAGCTGTAAGCCATGAAAGTCTTCAAATTGAAGAAAAGTTTCTCCAAATCGACTTACTTTTTTTGTTTGAATTTTAAAAGATGCTAAACGGTTTTCCCAAAATTCCATGGAATTAGCTGGGATTAAGAATGTTGTGATTCCTACTTGTCCACTTCCTACTTTTCCTCTATATGCATTTGCCCAAGGGAAAAAAGTCATGATCGTCCCAGGTTTTGCAGTTTCATCTCCAAAATAAAAGTGATACGTACCAGGATCATCAAAATTAATTGTTTTTTTCACAAAGCGTAAACCTAAAATCCCAGCGTAAAAATCCATATTTTCTTGTGGATCACCAACAATGGCAGTAATATGATGTATGCCTTTCATTTTCTCCATATAACTTCCTCCGTTCTAATTCATTTTTTATTTAATTTCCTTAATAATGTAAGTAATTGTACTTGCTCTTCTTCAGTTAATTTGCTGAATTGAGCTTGTTGAAACTCATCTTGTGAAGGTACGATTTCTTCATACATTTTTTGACCCATCTCTGTTAAAGAGAGATATTTGTTTTTCCATTCTACTTCTCTTTTAATCCACTGAAGCTCTTCCATTTTCTTTATTAGATGAGTCACATTTCCTTTTGTAACAACTAATTTATCGGCTAATTCTTGCTGAGTAAGACGCTTATTTCTCCCCACATGGACAATTACATCAAATTGAGAAGTCGTCAGTCCCCATTTTTTCAATTGATTATTTGATTCTCTAACATTTTTAAGATAAAAACGAGCTAATCGAAACCAAAGTAATACTGCTAAATTTTTTGATTTATTTGCAGAAGCTTCATTATGACTATTTAACATTTTTGCACCTCTTTGATCGATCTTGTTATCAGTTTAATACTAAACTGATAACTTTGCAAGTAGATTGATTAAACTAAATAAAAACCTGTTTTCAAAAATAACATCCCCAAAAAGAAGCACGTTGATCTCCACTTTAGGATGCACTCCTTGTGGCGAATCCTACGTCTCCTCGTCACAATCTACCCTCTTTCACTATTTCTTTCAACAGTCTTAAATTTCCTTTAATTTCCTTCCTTTATTCTTTTTTTAATTAGTGATGATATAATTATGTTTAATTTCACTAACTAGAAAGACAGGTAAAATAGATGAAAAAAAGACTACTGAAAATAAGTGCAAGTATTCTAATTTTGTTTCTTATCCTATATGGATTGTACAAGCTAATGAATGCAAGATCTTTTCAGCTTTTTGGAGGATTAACAAATGAAGTACACACTAACCAAAAAGTAGTTGCTTTAACATTTGATGATGGTCCAACTAAAAATGTTGATGACATTCTACCACTTTTAGATCAATACAATGCAAGGGCTACTTTTTTTCTAATTGGTAATGAAATTGAAAAAAATCCCGAAGAAGCAAAAAAAATTGTAGATGCGGGACAACAGGTTGGAAATCATACATATTCTCATGACAGAATGGTGCTAAAATCACCTTCTTTTATCAAAAATGAAATAGAAAAGACAGATCAACTAATTCGAAAAGCTGGCTATAAAGGGGAAATTGAGTTCCGTCCACCAAATGGGAAAAAACTATTTGGCTTGCCGTATTACATGCATAAACATAACCGAGAAACGATTACATGGAATTTAGAGCCAGATACTTTTTACACTAATCCTCAAGACAAAATAAACTATGTAAAGAACAATATTAAACCAGGATCAATTATTTTAATTCATCCGATGTATGATAAAACTGGTAAAGAATTGGTAACAATTAAAGGGATATTGGATTTATTAACGAAAGATGGATATAAATTTGTGACAGTGAAAGAACTCCAAAAGTTACAAAAAGACAAGTAGCATTTTGCTCCTTGTCTTTTTCGATTGATTAACGATTTTCTTCTAATAGGCTTGGATTAATGGAAAATTTAGTGAATAAACTAAAAACTATAACACCTAAAACAGTGCCAAATGTATTTAATAATAAATCATCAATGTCGCAAGATCGATAATTATATCCAATAAAAAACCCCATTGTTCCTTGAATTATTTCAATCCCTAAACTAACGATAAAACCAACTAATATCGTTTTACTTTTCGTAATCTTCGGATATAAAACTGGCAAAGCAAAACCTAATGGCATAAATAGGACAATATTTCCGCCAACTTGTTTTAGAGCAATTGAAAATGATCCATATTTTATTGAATCTATAACTACTTTAAAAGGGACAAAATTATTTGTATATCCCAGGTGATCCTCAATCATGACATGAATTAGATATTTCTGATAAGGAAATGGGAACAAAGTAAAATCCACGAGGCAAGTAATATAGATTCCAAAGATTATCCAATATAAATATTTTACTAGAGTAATATAACCTTTAAAGAGACTATAACCAAAAAATATAATGATTAAAGTCATGATAAAGATACTAGGATATAAATAATTTAACATTAAAAGATGGCCATCCTTTCAATTTGCAATGCATTAATAACTCAATGTTCCTGAGCCTTTAATTCTTTTTCCATTCATATTTTTCCAAATCTCATAAGTATATGTATGACCTGTTGTAACTGCATCGTCCGTATCAACGTATGGAGAACCCGCAGTTGATTTTTCAAATCCTAATCTAGTTATTAAAACGTTTGAGCCATTCTGTTTTTCATAGACGTGGATAGTAAAATAAGTATCGCCTCCCCAGCTCTCCATATTTACAGTACCGGTCACACTTCCCTTAGTGGATGTATATGTTCCAATCGATAATTGGTGTTCCATATCAAAAGTAAAACTCTTTGTGGCAGCTTGTGCTACTAGTGGGCTAACCATAATTGCGCCAAATGTTAAAAGTGCAATTATTTTTTTACTAATTTTTTGTTTAGTTTCCTTCATAGTATACTTCTCCTTTAAATCTTTTCAGTAAATTTTTTCCATTTTTTTACAATAACAATTTCTTATAGTATATTAGAAACCTTGTTTTTCATATAAGAAAATATAATTATTTTTTTATTTTTTTCCAATAAATACCAGTAAAATTTTACTAGAATAGTAGTTTTAAAAACATATTTTATTAATTCTATATTTCATACCGTCTTTTTTTTAAAAACTTATGTATAGATTAAAAAAAAAAATCCAAATTAATACTGGTACATTTTGAAAACATCTCAAAGGAGACATCTAGATGAAGAAACATTTACTAAAATTCACATCTCTATTTTTATGTTTTGCATTAATTTTAGCCCCTATTAAATCCAGTGCCGAGCAAGTAGATACTCGAGCTCATGGAAGATGCATTAGTAACTCAGCATGTAATTTCAAAGCAGATATGAGAAAGCTTTGGATGGATCATTTAATTTGGACAAGTAAGTATATTGTTAGTGCTGTTGCTGGAATGCCAGATAAGGATGTAGTTCTTGCAAGACTCTTAAGAAATCAACAAGATATTGGAAATGCAATTAAACCATATTATGGTGCTGCCGCTGGAGATCAGCTTGCTAAATTACTTACCGACCACATTGTAATCGCTGGTAAGATTATTGATGCTGCGAAAGCAAATGATATGGCAACTTTAAAAACATTGAACGACACATGGTTTAAAAATGCAGATGATATTGCAGCACTTTTAAGTAAAGTAAATCCAAATTGGACAAATCAAGCTTTAAAAGACTTACTATATACACATTTAAAAATGGTAACAAATGAAGCTGTTACTAGAATAAAAATGGACTGGGACAGCAATGTAAAAGCATTTGATGCTGGTCTTCAACATATGATTCCTATAGCTGATACCATTTCTTCAGGGATTATAAAGCAATTCCCTAATAAATTTAAATCTTAAACAAACGTTTGATTAATTAACAAAAAAGATGAATTTAGCGCTAAACTAAATTCATCTTTTTTCTGCTTATTTTAAATCATGCAATCTTTCCATGACCCGTCTTTTTTTATAAAGCATTCTACCTGCCTCGCCAACATCTTCAATTGCTTGTTTATTTACATATGCACCAAATATTAAGCCAGCAATTGGAACCATTTGAAACAGCTTCTTCCATCCTATGTTGTCACGATATGTATAAAATACTTCTCTCCAACCTTCAATTTGAGAAAAGGCTTTTTTCCCTTCAATATTTGTTAACTCTTCTAATATCGCCTTTTTACCTACTATATCAGCAGATGTAAATTGTAAGCATTTAATAATAAATACTCTCTCCATTTGATCATTTGGATCATAACCATAAGAAATTGCTACTTCTTGAAGTGTCTTTAATGTAAGTCCTAATAAGATTGGGATATCGATCGCAATCGTAAACATTCCACCAAAACCTGTTGTCGCTCCTTGGACCTTTGCAAATTGTTTACGGCTAGCAATAAAATCATTCGAAACACGATCCATTTGCTCTAGACTAAGTTGATTGACCATTTCAATTTCGGTTAGTTCTTCAATAGAAAGCTCCTTACTCATCCTAGTTAGAGTTGAAGGAACACTAACTAAATATTGACCACCAGCATTCACATACTTTGATAATTCATCTAAAATAACGCCTATCTTATCGTGAATGAACTTAGGTGTAATTTTATCCAAGATCATAAATGGAATTCTACCGATTTTCTCCCAAAAAAATACGCTTTTTTGATCTTTTTCCCATTTTTCAATTTCATTAAGCTGCCTTATTAGATACTCTTTCGTTTCCATAAACACTCCTATAATTTTTAATCTAAACATAGTAACTACTAAAACTATAAAGCTTTTTCTAAAAAAAACCAAAAATAAAAAGCGGCGATCTCATAAGCCAGGTTTACTGACAAATTTGCACTACCGTATTTTTTAAGATATTAAGTAGATTTTTCATTTGATATAAATAGAATTTTTCCTTTTTTATCTAATCTTTAACCCTTTATGAGTTACTTAATCTCTTCATCCTGCTTAAATAAAAACAAGGAATCCCATAAAAAGTGGGACACCCTGTTCTAAAGTTTAAAATGATTTAGAGAGCTAACATAAAAGTCTTATTTTTTCAGGATTTCGAACCATATATATACTTCGATAACGCTCTCCTTCTATTTCAAAACAAATTACGGTTGGCTCTTCGCCTTCACTTTTAACAATTAAACCAATTTGATTATTGATCAAAACAATTTCAGTTTCGGATGGAGAGTTAATTTTCTTCCTTACACCAATAAGGAATGCAATAACATTTTTCTGTAGATTGATTGGGCGAAGAGCAGCTTTCGTTTTACCACCGGCGTCTGTAATGAGTACGATTTCTTCCGTTAAAAGTGATATTAGCATATCTAAATTACCTGTTTCCGCAGCTTCAATAAATCGTTTTGCAATTGCTAGCTCTTGATTAAGATTTCGTCTTTCAACTACATCTTTACTTTGGACTTTGCTCTTTAGTCTACTGAATAGTTTACGGCAATTCAATTCGGTCTTGTTTAAAATATTTGCGATTGTACGGAAGTCAAACTGAAAGGCTTCACGTAATACAAATACTGCTCTTTCGGTTGGATTTAACTGTTCAAGTAAAACTAAAAATGCATAGGTTATCGTTTCATCTAAAATCATCTTTTCCATCGGATCATCATTTAAATCTTCAGGTAATTTTTGAATAATCGGTTCTGGAAGCCACGGTCCTATATAAACTTCGCGTTTATTTTTTGAGGATTTTAATAAATCCAAGCAACGATTTGTCATTATTTTACATAAGTATGCTTTTATATTATTCGGCTCTTCTTTTGTAATGGATTGATTCATCTTTTGAACTGTGAGAAAAGTATCCTGTACCAAATCCTCCGAATCCTCAACCGATCCTAGCATACTATACCCGATTGAAAATAAAAGTGGCTTATATTGAGAATATAGATAGTCTACTTCCATGAAGTATCTTCTCCTCTATTTTAAATTAGTTGAAGTTCAAGCTTCTCATTTATGAGTTTAGTAGCATTTTTAACACTCGTTAGTGATGCATTCAATAGAAGTTCTGTCTCCCCTACCCAGTCTCCTGCAACGTAAATGCCTTCCAAGCCAATATCACTATTTGATAAATCATTATCCAGTTTATGGAATGGCTTTTTTATGTCGTTAGAAACTACAAGCTTTGGAAGATATCGTTTGGAAATGACATAGTCTCTCCAACCAGGTTGAAGTAAATCAAGTAAGCCTTCTAGTTCTTCCTCATCTTTTGCTGAATCTGTTTCGTTGACCGAATTTAAATATTTCATTAGATGAACTACAATTTCGCCTTCTTTATTCGATAATTTCGCTACTGTTGAATGATTTGAAAAATACCATGGTTGATCAACACCTAATGCAAAGTTGAGTTTTGGATTTGGTAAACCATTCATGACAAGGTCAAGGCATGCAGCTTTTACTGGAATCATTTGATTACACTTTTGTAAAAATGAATCTGAGATTGGCTCATCTATTAACTTAACTAAATCAATTGGATTAATTGTCGATAACAAACAGCTGGTGTTGATTCTAGTATCATTTTTCAAGATAAGATTTATGTTTGGATAAGAGCCAGTAATTTTAGATACTACTGTACTTTTTTGAATCGTAACACCAAATTGATTAGCCTTTTTAATTAGGTCGTTAACAATTGATTGCCATCCTTCGTTTATATACAATACTTTCGCACTACGAAGCTGACCTATTGCCACTCCGGCACTTATTATTTCAGAATTACTAGTAAATGTAGATACGCGTATAAAGGCTAAAATTATATTCTTTACACGATCACTTGTTATTTTTCTATTTAAATATTCTTCTAAACTAATATGATTTATTTCATCCAAATCCATTTTACGAATATGTCGATAAAATCGAATAAATTCCATTTTTTCTTTCCATTTTAAATGATTACCCAAAAATAAATTAAATGCTTCGATTATTTTCATTTGATTAGATTGATTGCCAAGAATAAAAGAACCACTCAATTTTGGAAGCTTGCCAGAAACAGTAACACCTACTTCGTTTAAAATTTCGCTACAGTTTGTATATAATGCGTGTGCTCCAAGATTTAATTGTGCATCACCAATTGTATTTGAAATACCTCTCCCACCTAATTTAGATGCTTTATCCAATAAAAGTACCTTTTTACCTGCTTGAGCTAAGTAGATCGATGCTGTTAACCCAGCAATTCCACCACCTAATATAGTAACATCCCATTTTGGATGACCATCTATTTGATTTAAATTCATAATATTATCTCTCCCTTTCCTTTTCTTCACTAATTAAGACGAATGAAATACAAAAAATGTGACATATAGTAGAGCAGGACAAAGAAAAATAATTTTTTTTAGGCTTCGGACGGG
This sequence comes from Gottfriedia acidiceleris, assembly GCF_023115465.1. NCBI lineage: Bacteria > Bacillati > Bacillota > Bacilli > Caryophanales > Bacillaceae > Gottfriedia > Gottfriedia acidiceleris. Next base: position 4,309,615 of record NZ_CP096034.1, read on the forward strand.
CTTATTTCACTTCTGTCGAATAGTCATAAACAGAATCACATAAAATTACTTTGACAGATAGAGTAATAATTGTTAATATTACTCTATCAGATAGAATAATGTTATAGAAGGTGAATTATGGTTAGAAGTGACATCATACGAGGACATCTTGACTCCATCATATTAAAACTCATTTCTGAGAAAGACCGCTATGGATATGAGATTTCTCAAGAAATTGGATTACGGACAGACAATCGGTTTCAAATAAAAGAAGCAACATTATACGCTGTATTTCAGCGCTTAGAAAAAAAGGAATTAGTGGAAGCTTATTTTGGCGATATTACACATGGTGGAAAAAGAAAATATTACAAAATAACTTCTTTAGGCAGAGCATATTTAAGTGAATTGGTAAAAGAATGGCAAGAAGTAAAAGAAATTATTAATCTATTCATGGAGGAGAAATAATGAAAAAAATTAGAAATCATATTGAAGAACTATTTAAAGATGTTCCTAAAACTGAACAATCAGAAATTGTTAAACAAGAGATTATTCAGAACTTAGAAGAAAAAGTCATGTTTTTAATGGAAAATGGTAAGGAAGAAGAAGATGCTATAAACAAAGCAATTGTAGAATTTGGGGACATTGAAGAATTAAAGAGAGAACTTGGTGTTAAAAAACCAGATAGCAAGAAAGCAAATTTTGCAAAACTAAATTTATCCTATTCAATTTGGGGAAGTGGCTTACTAATTGCTTTCTTCTTATTTATTAATTTTTACTACACTCCGAAGACTATATGGTTTGTGTACCCAACGTTTGGTCTATTATGGTGGCCACTTTCAATGTATTTCTACTGGCAACGTAAAAAGTGAGGTGAAGAAGGATGAAAAATTATATCGGTTTTGCAACTGCAGGCTGTATTATGACGATGGTCTTTTTTATGCTCGTTAATTTTATTACATCTCCTAGCACGATTTGGTTCATATACCCATGTTTTTTCATTTTATTTTGGCCAATAAGTTTATATTTCATTGGAAAAAGATCGATGAATCAATTCTCACTCTTTAGTAGTATCGTACTCCTAGCTTTCTTGTTAACGGAGAATTTACTTCACTCACCTGATTATCTTTGGTTTTTCTATGCTGCCTTTCCAATTATTAGTTGGCCAATTCTCCTGTATTTAGGTAAGAATGCTAGAACATTACAGATTGCACTCCTTGGCAGTATCATTACGATCGCGTACTATGGGTATTTAAATTTTATCGCTTCTCCAGATTATCCTTGGGTCATTTATCCGTCATTTGCAATTATTTGGTGGCCATTATCCATTTATCATACGAATAGAAAATCGTTTGTAGCATTTTCGTTTACAGCTAGCATACTAATTAGTCTTTTCTTTATCATTGTAAATACCATTTCAACCCCAGATACAATTTGGGCTGTATATCCAATTTTTGCAGTTATTTGGTGGCCTCTAAGTATGTATTTTTATGGTTATAAAAAGAAACAAATATAGGTAATAATTTGTGGACTTCAAACTATGGGTCCATTTTATTTTTTATAAATAAGAAAAGCGATTCTCATAAAGAATCGCTTTTTTCAGAGTGTTGAAATATAAAATCGTCAATAGGAAACGGACTTTAAGTGAACATTTAATAATGATAAAATTAATATTTTTTGAATGATCCTTTAATGGTTATAAATGTTAATATGTTTGAGCAATTTCATTATTTCAATAACAATAGAAATGATTTTTTTAGACGTTAAAAATATTATAAGCTTTTTTTAGAAAACAAATTCGATTGTTTAGTTTAATAAATGTTCAATATTAATTGATCTACAATCTGATTAAAGTTAGATTTCTCTAAGGAAAGGCTATTTGATTAGGGTTTATCGCAGACATTTTTTGATAAATAAGTTGATTGGAATGGAGGGATGCTCGACTCCTATGGGATAAGCGGGAAGGCTGAGACCCCGCAGGCTTGCCGAGGAGGCTAAAGAATCTCGCCCCATGGAAAGCGAGCATCCTGTAATGGGAATCAACATCACTCTGCTCCTTTTACGAAAATTTGATAACCTAATTGACAAGGTAGTTTTACAACAGCATGAGCAAAGCGATTCTCAAAACGAATCGCTTTTTTGTTTAGACACAAATTCCCGAAAACTTGATTTTCAGACTGAAACTTATTCTGCTTCAGAAACTAAAGTAAATCGTTCATTAATATGCTGTGGATTTTCAATCTCGTCTAATAATGCAATAGCATAGTCAGCATAACTTACGTAGCTATTACCTTTTTTATTAACAATAAAATTGTCTTTTCCTTTTTGATAAGCCCCAGTACGTTTACCATTCGGATCAAAAAATGCCGCTGGACTAATAAATGTCCATTTAATATCAGTTGTTTTTTGTAAGTCGTGAAGACCTTTTGTCATCTTTGATGCAGTAGCATAATATTCTTTTGGAAATTCAGGTGTGTCAACTAATTGAATCGTTTTTTCCTCATCAACATATAAGCTTCCAGCTCCACCAACTACGATTAATCTAGTATTGTTAACACCTTTTAAAGCATTTATTAAAACATTCCCAGCTTCTATATAAAGATGCTCTTGACCTTCAGCTGCTTTAAATGCATTTACAACAACATCAAATTGCTTTAAGTCAGCTGAATTTAAATCTAATAAATCCTTTTCCAATACTGATACTTCTTTATTTGTTAATTTAGAAGCATTTCTTACGATTGCTGTTACTTCATGTCCTCTTTCTACTGCTTCTTTTAAAATAAGGTTTCCTGCTTTTCCTGTTGCTCCAATAATACCAATTTTCATCTTTTTTCTTCCTCCTTAAATTTTTTTAAGTTGTTTTGAATCAGTCATAACTAAAATAGTTACAACTAGGTCAAAAAAATATAATATAGATGTAACAAAAATAGTTACATCACTTACAAAAAAAATTGAATGATATTATCCAATTTTTTTACTTAATACTGTCACTAATTCTTCCATAGTAACTTCATCCAGTATTTTTTCCATTGCTTCTTGTGCTCGATTTAAGATCAGTTCTAGCACTGCTTGAATATTTGCACCGACTGGACAATTCGGATTCGGTTTCTCATGAAATTGAAAAAGTTCTCCTTCTTCTACAACTTCAACTGCTTTATAAACATCTAAGAGAGTAATTTCATTTAAAGGCTTATGAAGTGTAGCTCCACCGGTTCCTCGACGGACTTGAATTAAGCCAGCATTCTTAAGTTTTCCCATTACTCTTCTAATTACGACCGGATTTGTATTTACACTTTCTGCAATCCATTCGGATGTACAAAGCGCACTATTCTCAATCGTGACCAAAGATAAAATATGAACAGCAACGGTAAAACGACTACTGATTTTCATAAGATTCAACCTCCGATGTAACTATTATAGTTACAACAATTATTAATTGTCAATATTATTTATTTTACACAAACTTAAAGGAAAGAAACTACTAGTATTAGCTTCTTTCTTTACTTAATAAATGACACAATTCCTAAAACAACAATCATTAAACCAGCCATTTTATTTACTAATCCTAAGTGAGTTGTAATTTTGTTTCGAAACAGACTAACTACACTACTTAAAATAAGCCACCAAGAAATCGCTCCTATAAAAACACCTAAAATTAGTGAAAATGCTGAGCCTATTGATGTAGACCTTTGGTCAAAACCTAGTCCTGCAAACATTGCTACAAAGTTTAAAATAGTTACAGGATTTGTGATCATAAGTAAAAATGAAGAGAGAAACATGCTAACCATGCCTTCACCTTCCAAATTTGAAGCAGTTTTAACAGGTCTTTTTAGGAAGGTTTTAATTCCTAAATAAAATAAAAATATTGCACCTACAATTCGAAGAACAAATTCCTGCTCAATTAAAAATGATGAAACAATAGAAAAACTAAATGCGGCAATACTAGCGTAAAATAAGTTAGCTGAAGATGCCCCTAATCCTGTCATTATACCAGCTGTTTTTCCTCTAGATATAATTCTTTGTATGCACAATAAGCCAATTGGGCCTACAGGTGCAGAAACTGATAAACCTAAAATAAAACTTTTTACTAATAACATGTAAATACCCTCTTACACTTACTTCACATTAATCCATATAAAGCTATACCACCAAAAATAATAATAATAATACCTGATAAACGGTTAATTAATGTTAAGGATCGATCGTTAATTTGAGTTCTAATTAGTCCCACACCACTGCTTAATATTACCCACCACAAACTTGAACCACAAAAAACACCTAATACTAAAATAATGGAAGAAACAATATTGCTATTTGAATTCGAGATTCCTAATCCCGCAAAAATGGCGATAAAAGATAAAATCGTCATTGGGTTTGTTAGTGTTAAAAATAAGACTGATAAAAACGCATTAATTATATTTTTCTTCTGCGTATCAGATTGAGTGTAACTAGCTTTTGAAATAAGTGTTTTTACACCTAAATAACAAAGGAAGAAACCACCGATTAACTGAATCCAAAAATGCTGACCAACCAAAAAATTCATAATGACAGTTAATCCAAAGCCTGCAACTAAACCATAAATACCATCAGCAGTAGCAGCCCCTAGACCAGAAACTAAACCAACCATTCTTCCATACGCTAGAGTTCTGCGGATACATAGTACTCCAATTGGACCAACAGGTGCAGCAATTGATAGTCCAATTATTAATCCTTTAATATAAAACTCAAGATTCATGTTGTCCTCCCTACTCTATAGAAAATTTATGTTTTTGTAATGGCAGTCGAAAGGTTTCTTTCGTTGAATCCATTACAATTGTTGTTTTAGTTCTAATTACGCCCTTTAACCCTTTTATTTCATGGCTAATTACTCGATCTAAGTCTTTTGTATTTCTACTTCTAATTTTTAGTAAATAATCATCTTCACCCGCTATATGGTGACATTCCTGCACTTCCTCTAATTGATTAACAAGCTCTAAAAAAGGAGCTCGATTTTCAGGTCGCTCAAGCGAGACAGCTACAAACGCTGTTAATTCACTTCCAACTTTTTCTGCATCAACTAGCACACCAAATCCTCTAATCACCCCTTGTTCAACTAATCGGTTAACACGGTCAGCAGTAGCTGGAGCTGACAAGCCAACTTCACTAGCTAGATCCGCCCACTTTATTCTAGAATTATCCATTAAATGATTAATAATTTTCAAATCATAAGAATCCATTTTAAAATACCTTCTTTTTATAAGTTTTGTTTAATTTTACTTTTTTTATGAAGGTAAATCAATATACATATAAAAATCATTCTAATTATTAGATTTTAATAAACATATTTATTTACTGGTCCTAATAAGATGAAAAAGGAAGACAATCTTTATTGAAAGGGGCGGCATTTTATGAAAAGAGACCCGTTTGAATATCGAAAAAGATTAAGAGAAAGAGAAAGAGAAAGAGAGTCTAATGAAGAAGTAGAAAAAGTATCAAACGAAGAGGCAGAAGAAAAACAGAAAGAAGAAAGACCTCAAACACATGTACATGAATTTGTAGCTAGTACTAAATTAGCAGAAGAAGATGACGATCGACATAATCATCGTTTTGCTGGAGTGACAAGTGAAGTCATTCCAAAAGGAAGACACAGTCATATACACCGAATTGTAGTAAATACAGATTTTCTAGATCATCATCACGAAGTTATTATTGAAACTGGCCCCCCAATACCTGTGGGAAATGGTAAGCATGTTCACTTTGTTAAAGGAATGACAACGATCAATGATGATCATGAACACGATCTTGAATTCGCAACATTAATTGATAGACCATTAGTATAAATTGATTTTAAATTGCTTTTTATGTATATTTTGTTAAATATAATATACATAAATTTTAATTCTTAATAAATTAGGGACCTTCAAAAGAGGGTCCTTTTGTCAAATATCAGCAAAAATACCACTTTATCAACGAAGATCAGAACTCTATTAATAAAAATCCACTTATTGTTCGCATTTTTAATATAGAACACGTTATATAATCAATACGTTGAGAGGACCTTGCATAGAAGGTCCTCTCAACTTGTACTTTTTATTTACAGCTAAAATGCAATCCTAAGTATTCCGCAATCCTTCAGTATTCATTAACACAATTCTCCATCCATCCGGGTCTTCAAATGTAATACTTTTTCCGAGCCAATAAGGATTCTCAGGTTCAACATCGATATAACCCATATGATTTAATCGGTTTTTGACAAGATCTATTTCTGTTTTTTCAGGTATATAAAAAACTAAAAGATTATCCTTTGTTGGGGCAGGACATGGGCTTCCATCAATATGTTGAGTAAATTCTAAATGGTACTCAACATTAGGTAATCCAAACATGATACCATCGTACCCGTCGTGATTTTGAAAACCACCCACACGTTTTAAGCCTAGCCCTTCTCCATAGAACTTACTTATTTCTGCTAATTGGTTTGTAGGTCTTGCAATTCTAAACTGAACCCAGTTTTTCATTGTCATCACCGTATCCTTTAATAGTTTGATGTTTCAAATTCTTCATTTAGCTTTTTTGATATTTGTGCATAGAGCTTCAATTCTTGAAATAAGCTATCTACTGAATAAGATGTATTTTCTTCTAACGCAGTACCTTCCGATATAAAGTCTGATGGATCAATGACAACTTGTTTCGATAAAACATTTGCATATAATGCTCTTAAAACAATTCTCATATTGTTAAGTGCATTAATTCCACCCTTTCCTCCACCGGCTACAGCCAATATTGCAACTGGCTTATCTTTAAAATGCTTACTACCTAAAAAATCAAAAGCATTTTTTAATGCTCCGCTCATTCCACCATGATATTCTGGTGTTGCAATGATCATAGCATCAGCATTTTCTAGCTGTGACCTTAGTTTTTGGATAGTAGCATTTTCATTTTGCTCCTCTTGACCATTATAAATTGGTAATACCAGTTCACTTAAATCAATTGTTTTTATATTGTATTTTTTCGAGATGATTGTAGTTAATTTACCTGTACGACCTTCTTTTCTTGGACTACCATTAATCATGATAATATTCATATTTTCCACTCCTTTAATTCGTACCTTTAGTATAGTCAATTTATAAAGTCCGAACTTCAGTCGTTTGATCGAACTTTCCTACACGTTTAGGAGTAAATATAAATGAAAAAAATCTACAACTAAAGTTGTAGATTTCAAACTGATAAATGTTCCGTTTCTTTATTACTACGATCTTGATTCATTTTTTGATAAACTTTAATATTTTGATAAACTAATTCAAGTAACTTAGCAGTTATCCCCTTTTTCTTTGCAAGTTCTAGTAAATACCCTTGCAAATGATCCCCCTCTACTAATGACCATTTTTCCATATCCCTTTGCAAAGAGGACTTCATATCATATCCAAGAGCATCAATTGATTTCATATGCTCATCTACGATAGTTTCAGAAATCGGTGCATCATGAGATCTCATAATATTAGCGCACTCTTCAAATAATTCACGGATAGTTGCTCTTCCGCCATCACTCTCCCTAATTGGACCAATTGGGGCACGCATAAGAGACGTAACACCAGACATTACAGTAATAAATAAATATTTATGCCACATATCTCGTTCAATCTGCTTACTAAGGACAAAGTCAGCTTTTGAACCGGTAAATGCATCAGCAATTTTTTTAATACGGTCAGTTTCTATGCTTAAGAATTCACCAAATACAAGTCTAGCAGCTTTACTTGTTTGTACAACTTCCCCGACTTCATTCAAAGTAGTTTCGATAAAACATAAACCGCCTATAACCTTTTCGTCACCAAATGCCTGCTTTATGGGATTTAGATGAGCAATACCATTCAAAAGAGGTAAAACAACAGTTTGATCACCTACGAACGGTTTTACATCCAAAATAGCGTCGCTTAAATGATATGACTTAGTCGAGAAAAGCACGATGTCAAAAATCTCGGCAGGACTCTCTGCAGTAATTAGATTTGGTTGAAATGAAAAGTTACCATTCACACTACGGATGACTAAACCATTTTCCTCTAGCTGTTTTTTCCGATTAGCTCGTACAAGAAATGTAACATCTTCTCCCTTTTCTACTAAGCGACCTCCAAAATAGCCGCCAATTCCTCCAGCTCCTAATACAAGAATTCGCATAACACTCTTCCTTTCTATTAAAAATAAACTTCTGTAACTTACTAATGTCTATTTCAAAATCCCATTTCGTACTGCATATAGTGCCAATTGAGTTCGATCTTGAAGCTGAGTCTTGGCTAAAATATTTGAAACATGGGTTTTTACAGTTTTTTCTGTAATAAATAAAGATGCTGCAATTTCTTTATTACTCTTTCCCCTCGTAATTTCCTTCAATACATCCATTTCTCGCTTAGTTAATTTGTCTTGAAATGAATCATCATTCTTCGTTTCTATCTTCCCAGTTAAAGCAGAAACTAATTGCGTTGTAACCTTAGAATGAAACTGTTTTTCCCCATCGTGTATCTTTCGGATCGCGGAAACGAGCTCATCTGGGTCACTATCCTTTAAATAATATCCCGCTGCACCTGCTTCAATTGCAGGTAAAATATGATCTTGATCATAAAAACTAGTTAAAATCATTACTTTAACTGCTAAGCCCTCTATTTTTATTCTTTTGGTGGCTTCAATTCCATCTAGAACTGGCATCGCTAAATCCATGATGACAATATCAGGTCTTAGCTGTTTTACTAAGCTTAATGCCTCTTCTCCGTTCGATGCTTCCCCAATAACCTCAATATCATCTTGCGTATTTAAGAAGAAAATAAGTCCTCTCCTAACTACATGATGATCATCAGCAATTAATATTTTAATAGACATAAAACTCTCCTTCTTAAAAAGGGATATTCGTCGTAATTTTTGTTCCTTTATTCAAATCACTTTCAACTAGAAACGACCCTTTTAACGATTCCACTCTTTCCTTCATGCTTTTCAAACCTAATGTTGGAATTTGTACATCCTTTGGACAGATAAAACCGACACCTTGATCTCGAATCGTCATCTTTACTTTCTTTGTACTGATTGATAACTGTAAATATATTGTATTTTGTCCTGAATGTTTTCTACAATTATTAAACGCTTCCTGACCTACGCGCCATAACGTTTCTTCTATTTTAGAAGGTAATATCGTTGTTCCTTTTACATTACTAATTACTTTTAGCCCTAACATCTCACCATAGTTAATTAATGCACTAACTATTCCTTTTTCAATACCTTGTGGTCTAAGCTGCCATATTAATGCTTTCATTTCTGCTTGTGCTTCTTGGGCAATTTGTTGAATATGATTAAATGTATCCTTTGATTTCACATTGTCGGATACATTTGCACCTGCTTTAGCAGTTACATTAATGGAAAACAATAATTGACTAACTGAGTCGTGTAAGTCCTTTGCAAGACGATTTCTTTCTTGAATCAGCTCAAACTCTTTTACCTTTTCTGTTAATTGAATTCGTTTAATTGCTGTTCCAATTTGCAACGCAACTGCGCCTAGTAAATTCAATTCTTCCTGATCAAATTTTAATTTATTAGCAGCAGCAACATTTAATAAACCAAAAGATTCTTCACCTGCTTGCAGTGGTACAGTCGCATGATGAGTGACACCATTTGTTTCTCCCCAATTATGAATCATTGAGTCTTCTAACCTCTTACATTCCATAATGTTTGATGCCTTATTAAGTCTTCCGGTATTATATTTATCTACACACCAACAATCTCCATTGCACATTGGCTTAGCTTCTTCATTCATAAGAGCTGGAGGTAACTCATGAGAAGCGACTAATTCGAAGCCCCTATTTTTATCAATTAAAAAAATCCATCCTGTATCTAGACCAGTAACTTGAACTAATTTGGCTAAGGCACAATTGAGGGTACTGTGCAAATCAGTACCCTCGTTTAATATTTCAGCAATTTCTTTTAATACTTGTAGCTCTAAAAGAAATGATTCTTTTTTCATACTTATGTTAATTCCTTCATTCGACGATCAAGTTGTTCAAGCACCATCGGCCACGCTTGCTCGTGTTGGTCTCTTGATAATTCATCTGGGAATCCTGCATGTGTCAATCTAATAACTGCTGCTCCACCTTCATTTGTTGAAAACTCAACAGTCACTACAGTCTCCGTTTTTGATCCAGAAGTGAACCAAGTTATCTCAACAAGTTGATTGTGCTCAAGCTTTAAAAAGCGACCATAATGTGGATGACGTTTATCCTCAAAATGCGTCTCAAAGAAAAAGACAGAATTAACTTCAGCCTTCATAATCACTGAACCAGGCGCAGCAAACCAATCACCAAACCTTTTTGTCCAAGCTTCATACAACACATCTATAGAATTTTCCATTACTCGTTCTACGGTGAGACTATGTGGTCTACTTGATAAATCTGGATAACTTATAATATTCATATGAATTCCTCCAAAAGTTTAATAGTTATTCATTTTCATTAATGATAGCTAGCATTTGGTGATCTTCCCATTTCCCATTTATACGTACATTTTTCTTGGCAATTCCCTCTTTGTGGAAACCCGCCTTTTCTAATACTCTTATTGAACCAATGTTATGAGGCATTACACCCGCTTCAATGCGATGTAATTTTAATTCATTAAAGGCATATTCTACAACTAACTTTACAGCTTCAGTTGTATATCCTTTACCATTTTCTTGTTCATCTAAAGAATAACCAACAAAACAACTTTGTAAATCTCCTCTTAACACCTCTGCAAGCATCGTAAAGCCTATAAAAGCCTCTGTTTCCTTTAAAAAGATACCAAAGCCATAATACAAATCATTGTCGCTTTTCTCTTTATATGACTTAATACGATCTTGCTGAGCTTCCAAAGTATAGAAACTCTCGTCTTTTATATATGTAAAAGGTTTAAAAAACTCTCTATTTCGAACTTCATATGATAAAAAATCCTCTGCATCTGCAACGTCTAAATGTCTTAAATATATAGTATTACCAACTAATTTCATTTGTTTCCTACACTCCCTAATTTCCCTGCTTTTCCTGACTCATTAAACGCCTGTTGCCCATATTATTCTTGGATCAATCTTACGGACTAGACGATACGCAATCGGTTTAAAACCATTTTTTGGCCAGAATCTCGAGGATTCTAAATTCGTTATTCTCCAATCTGTTTCGCAAAGTTTATAGCCTTCTTTGTCAGCATAAGTAAGTCCATGCTTTAATAAGGCCGTATTAACACCCATCCCGCGAGAAGATTCGACTGTTGCTCCGACTACTAAACTAATGCAGGATTCAGGTGTTAATAAATTCTCATCAGATGTTGCCGATGATTCAAATACTTGGAAACCTACAATCTCATTTTGATAGATCGCTAACCATAACATTGCCGCTTCATCATTAATAATTTCTGCGTAACCTTCCTGGTAGTCATCTCTTTCTTCAATAAACCCTGGTGCAAATACCGGTGACTTCGCTTGGTGTTCCATAATTACAGTTGCTAATTCACGTATTCGTTTTTCATCTTCACTAGTAGCCACTCGAATCTGAATATCTTCAAATACTTTGTCCGACGAAACTGTCAAATCACGTATACCATGAACCTGCTCATAGGCAAATCCTAAATGAAGCCAAGCATCTAAAGTGGACTTATTTCCACTTGGTACCATTACATAATGATTAAACGAACCAAGCTCTACCATTTTATTGGCAAACTCTGTATATAATCCACGATATAATTCTTCATCTTCACTTTCTGCTATAGCCATTCCTGCATATTTAATCCAAGTATGACGTTCTCGATTTTTATCTGTTTGAATTGCGCCAATCATGTAGCCAACTAACTCGGAACCATTCATCGCAGCAATACCGAAACTATTCTTTTCATTAAATAGCGCCTCAATAGCTTTCTTAGCATACGTAGCCTCTTCAAATTTAGATGGTAATTCAGGGTTTATCCTTCGGTCATACATATGCCGGATAGCCAAAAGACTAGCCGCTTCATCTAAGTGTATATTTTCGAACGCGATAAATTTCATAGCAAACCTCCTTGCAACTTTTACAAGTTAAACTACTGAACAATTCTATTATTTTAATTATCTCTTCATTCACTCATTACTAGTTCCATAAAAAGAGCATTACTTCCTGCTTATAGCCGGATAATGCTCTCTTTCATCTAGTAAAATTCAACAACAATCCCATGTGTATAGAACATAGTAAAATCCTTTTTTAACAAATCCTCTTTTTTAATAAAGAAGTTCAACTGAATCTCTAACAGTAGACTCATAATTAAATCATATCAATTTTCTTAAAATTAACAATTTAATTTAATTAAAAATAAAAACCACTGTTTATGTACAGTGGTTAAATAATGATTGCTTAATGAAATTCTAAAAACTCGACTCTATTTCCAAACGGATCATTTACAAAAAATCGAGTTCGACCTTCTATTGGTGGTTCCTGTTTAATTTCAAAGTTAAGTTGAAGAAGATGCTCTCTTAATGCCTCTATGTTTGTAACAATTAAACCGGGATGAGCTTTTTTAGGTGCTATAAAATCTTCTTGAATACTAATATGAATTTCTTGATTACCACAAATAAACCAGCATCCACCTCGGCCTTTTAAATTTTCCGGCTTTGGCAATTCCCTCATACCTAAAACTTCATTATAAAATTTTCTAGCTTCGTCCTCTCCACCCCTTGGACAAACTAATTGAATATGATCAATTCCTTTTACTTCAAATGACAATGATCACACCTCTCCCATTATAAAAAGTTTATATCTTTAGATTACCAGAACTAATTAATAAGAAAAGCATTACTTCTATAGAAGTAACGCTTTTCCCAATATTCTTACATATTATACTAGCTTTAAACCATTTGTAATAAGATTCTTTAAAGAATCCTCTTTTCTTAATGCTTCCAATTCAGCTTTAAGTGGCTCAACAATTTGCTCTAATTTAGCATTAACTGTTGCAATTTCAAGTAATTCTAAACGTAATAACCAATCACTTTGGTGTTCACGATTAAGCTCATTATGCACAGCAATTAATTTAGAAATACAGTCATCACAGAATGTATTCTTTTCTCTAATTACTCTAACTTCTTTATATAATTTTTCTAATTCAGTTAATGGGGCTGGTGTTTCCATTACGAACTCTACTTCTTTAATTGAATCACTAAAGTAAGAAGTTGGGTCAGCTGCACCAGGGTATGCTGATTCAACTCGAGAACCAACTGCCATATCAAAAGTTCCCCACTCTTTTTTGAATAATTCTTTTCCTTCGTAAGTAACAGTGCAGTCTTCAAATGAGATTAATGCAACTTTGTCTTCATTCTTAATAATATTCACAACTCTACCGGAAGCGCTTACATTGCTTAAGAATTCTAAATCAACAAAGTTCCCTACGACAATACCTAAATTTTTAAGTGCAGCATCGTCACATTCTTCTAATTCTATATTTCCTTTTAGAAGTCCAATAGGTGTACCAAATCCTTTAGCATGGTAGTCTTTTCCGTGACCTTCTAATTGCTTATTATTTATTGAAAGTGCTGTTTCGCCAGTTGTATTAACGTAAATTGCTTCACCGTTTTCATCTTTTAAGATTGCATGAACAATACCAGTTACACTTAATCCAGAATTTAATTCAAATGTAGCAACGCTTTTCGATTTAAGAGCTTTATCTAAGCTTTCTGTACCGCCTACACGGAATGCCATAGTGCTCGCTAATTCTTCAGCACCTTGCATTAATTCATCAAAATCTTTGCATACGAATAATTGTGCTTGCATTTCAGTTATATTTTTCGGTTGTAATGTAGAAGCTTCAATAGAAAAAGGAAGTCTTTCAACTGCATCTGTAAAGCAATGTGTGCTTTCACCTACTGATGATAATAAACCAGCACCGTAAATTTTTGGATTATCTAATTCACCAATTAGACCATATTCAACTGTTCTCCAGAATACGCGTGAAATTTTTTCAGCTTCTGAAATTCCAACTATTGCTTTTTGTCTTTCTTCAACTAATTTTTGTGCGGCAGCTTTTTCTTCAGGTGTCGATTTTGGATCTTCCATTACAATCGTTAAATTTCTAACTGCTTCAAATAATTCTTGTTTTTCTTTTGTAGCAAATGCTTTTGCACCAATTGAACCAATTTTTTGTACGTATTCTCTAAATACAGGATCAAAAAGAATAGGCGCGTGTCCTGCAGCTTCATGAATAATATCTGGAGCAGGTGTATATTCTATATTCGTGATTTGTCTAATTTCAGTTGCGATTGGTAAAATACCATTTGCTAAAAGTTCAAAAAATGCAGCGCCTGGAATTAATCCATTTACGATTCCTGCTCCCCAACCAATTTTTGAAAGACACTCGTTCATTTCAGCTACGTTTGGAATTTTTTCCGTTTCAATTCCTGACATCTTAAGTCCATCGACAAATGCAGAATGTGCTCTATCTTTTAATGCATGATGATTTTGTCTCATTACATAGCGCCATACAGCATGATCAATTGGCGTGTAAAGATCATAATTTTGTTCCGATAAGTATTGCTTCAAATGAGGTGGTATTATTTTTGTTTCAAAAGCTGCTTCTTTCATGTCATCAATTCCCCTTTTTAAAAATTATTTCACTTAAAAATCTATTACTCTACTTTCTTAAAAATACCCGTTCTATCTATATCTTGCTAAAAGCTTTTTTTGAGCATTTTTAAGCAAGTTTCCATCATTTAACCATTTCTACTTTTTCCAAATTACTCCTTCTTTCTACAAAATCTTTTTTTATTCGGTATTTATAGTCGTAATCAACCAAGCACATCACTCCTTTCAAAGCTAAAAAAGTGTAAATTATTTTGTTCACTACATTTGTAGCTTATTCCGTCACATCTTCTATACATGCACACAGGATTTTTTCACATAAAAAAATCCCTACTGTTTGCACAGTAGGGACGAACTTTAAATTCGCGGTACCACCCTAGTTATTAGCTGTTTTACTAAAACTTACTAATATCTTCATTTCATAACGGCTCTTCACCGTCTTCCCCTCACAATTCGTTTCGAAGAAGATGCTCGTGGATTGTAATTCATGTTGTTTTATGTACTGATTTGCACCAACCATCAGCTCTCTGTTACAGGGAAAACTTCACTACTTTAATTCCATTCATTGCTCATTATTTAATTAAATTATTTTCTTAAAATAAAAAAGTCCCTACTGTTTGCACAGTAGGGACGAAATAGTCTTTTTCGCGGTACCACCCTAAATTATTAGTAATAAAAACAATACTAATATCTTCATTTCATAACGGCTCTTCACCGTCTTCCCCTCACAATTCGTTTCGAGGAAGATGCTCTAGGATCGTAATTCATGTGTTCTATGTACTGGTTTGCAGCAACCACCAGCTCTCTGTTACAGGGAAAACTCCACTACTAAAATTCCTATCATTGCTTTTCGTGATTCAATTAATACATACTTTATTCCTATTTTTCGTAAATGTCAATACTTATAATTTTTTATTTCTCATGAGATTTTTATTATTTAGAAATAATTATAACCATGTTCTTTAGAAATATATGATCGGAAATCACCAATTAACCACATAAACTAATTTAGGAACTCATATTCTCAATTTATATAAAAACAATATAGTTACCCACTCTCTCTTTACTGTATAAACAATGATTTTTTAAAGAGTATTTAGAGTTAATGATTCCCCCACTGGAGTTTCAATCAATTTTAAAAAGTTATATTTAATTTTTAATATATATCTTATTCTAAAATTGGTCGCAAAAAACATAGTTATATCAATATATTTTTCCCTAGCACATTCTCTAATAAATGATTCTTTTTTCTTTGTATAAGTTTGACGATCATTTTGATATTCCTTAGCGAGAATCTTTAATTGAAGTACTTCCAACATATTCCATACAAATTATTTTTTTGGTATAGCGGATAGAATTTTCCCTTTTTCTTCTTCAAATTGTAGTTCCCAATTAGGATCATCATTTTTAATCAAGACATTTGGTTTTGTCACGTTTATACGTCTTCCTCATTAAATTATTTTCTAAACAAAAAGTTTTACCGTTATATTTGTACATATTGACAATCTTCTTATATAAAATATAATTAATTTATAATATGTTAACTTAAAAAATAAAATAAGTTAACATAAAGAGAGGGAGATTTAGTAATGCAACAAGAAAGATTAAAAATGCTTATTAATTCAGCTTTATTTGCAGCAATTATTGGTATTCTATCTCAAATATCTATTCCTTTGCCCTTTTCTCCTGTTCCAATTACAGGACAAACATTAGCAATTGGCTTAGCGGCTACGATTTTAGGTAAGAAATACGGAACAATCTCGTTACTTCTTTATTTAGCACTTGGCGCAATCGGAATACCAGTTTTCGCAGGTGGTGCTGCGGGGTTTGGCGTACTATTCGGTTCAACAGGTGGTTATTTAATTGGATTTATTCCAACTATTTTCATCATCGCTTACTATATTGAAAAAACTAAGTTCACAGTCTTAAATGCAATGATTGCAAACACAATCGGTATGTTTGTAACGTTAGTATTTGGTACTGTGTGGTTAAAAATTGCAGCTTCTCTAAGCTGGCACGATGCGATGGCTTTCGGTTTTTATCCTTTCATTATTCTTGGATTAGTTAAAGCCTATGTAGCATCTGCATTAGGTGTTATTATTGGTAAACGTTTAGCAAAAGCTAATTTATTAAAACGTGATGAAATTTCAGCGTAGTACAAAAAGAGCTCACTCTTATGATGTGAGCTCTTTCAGTGTGTGGACAAAGTACAAAAAACTTGATTTTCAGACTGATTGCAAGCGCTTGTCTTTCGAGGTGCGAAGCCTGGTGAGGAGCGGAGTTACCCTAGACAGTAATGAGCACAGCAGACAGGCGAAGCAACGAAGAAAGCGAGCGTTTATCAACAGTCTGAAAGGTAATTTCATTGAACATCAACAGCTTTAACGACTGATCGATCTCCTTTTTGTTGGACTGTAACAATATACTTAGATCCGCCTTGATTGTATCTGTCCATTTGGCTTTCAGGAATGTAAAAACGACTTAGATTATGATTGATTACAATTTCTTCTTCTTTTCCAGTATATGTGTATTGAATAGTTGCTTTAATGTATTTTGAATGCTTTGGACGATGATCCGTTACATAATCTAATTGATAAATATCATTTTGTCCCTTTTGAAAGACAATATAAACTTTTTCCCCTTCTTTCGGCGTATCTTTACCTTTCCAATCCTTCATTGTTATTGAGTCAAAATCATACGATAAGGCTGCATAATGTCCTAATAAAGGTTCCACTGGATCCAAACTTTCAGATTTTATTTTAAACGTATCGGCTGAATGCTTAAAGTACATAATGTTGCCAAGTAAAGCTAGTAATAAAATAAACTGAATGATTGAAAGCAAAAGTAATTTCTTCTTATTTTGCATGTTCATCACCTCTTGCTTTTTTCGATTGGGTATAGACGAAATATAATACTACTGCAAGGATAATAAACACGATTGATTTACTTATAAATGAAATGGCAAATCCTGTATAAATTCCAATTACTAGTGAGGCAAATGTTATAAAACCAATAATAATGCTTCCTTTTTCCTGGCCTAATACACCTTTAAATAAACGTATACATGAATAGGAAAATAATATTAATACGCCTACAATCATATTGGCTAATTGATCTTGTATTCCTAATATTGGTAATACGAATATAAATAAGAAGATCCAAAGATAATTATTAAACGATATTTTGTCCTTCCACTTCTTGTACACGGTATAGATTGCTAGTAAAAGGATTAATAGAATGATCGTATCAAATAGTGGCACTGCAATCGGCTTTAAAAATCCATGTGAAAATTCCTTTTGCAACTCATGAATTACATCATAAGATCCTCCAAATAATGAAGTGAAATACGTGAATAGCCATATAAATATAGTAAATACAGGTAATAAAACATAATTAATAATCCCACGTTCGTTTAAATACCAAAGAATAAACACTACTAAAATAATTGGCATCATATATTGGCGGTCTGAAAATGTCTGGAAAAACATAATGACAATATACCCTAGAAATGTGTAATTAAAGCTAGCATTCCACCGATTCTTCATTATTGTTAATAAATAAACTGAGCAAAGTAACAATGGAATTTGAAGAAGGTAAACATGTGCCGTTTCTATTCCAGCACTATAGCTCAAACTAAAAAATCCGATTCCCAAGAAAAGATAATAAAACATGTTATGCTTTAACACATAATAATAAAGGAATGCGAGCATTGTCCAAGTGATCAAAAATACTGGACTATCACTAGTAAACTGATACATTTGTACAATCAAAACAAATGCACATGCATACCCAATTACATTAATAAAGTTTAAACAATTCCCAAACAATTCTTTCCCCTTATGATAGCTTATAAATGCAACTGCATGGAAAACTAATAGTGTGACAAAAATAATGACTAATCTCATAGTTTGGCTAAATTCGTTCCAGTTACTGCCCACTAGCGCTAAAATTGAAAATGCTACAAGTAATGCAATTAAAAATGGTACAATATCTCCTAAAAAAGTTTGCTTTTCAGCTTTAGCTCGGTGCCTTTCATACTCAAGTATTCGGTTTAATGAAGCTTCATCTAGTAAGTTATGCTTGTGCCATTCTTTTAGCTTTTGATCTAATTTACTCATGTAATCCCCCCTTTTAGTAGCAGTTTATAAAACTACTTCCATTACTATTATAATTTCTCAATAAAACATAAATTACCTCTAAATCTAAAATTTAAGAAGAATATGTTTAATCAAACGTTTGTTTAATTTATAAGGTTTCCCACTAAGAGCTTAATAATATAGCTTTGTATTGTTCATATTGTCCACTTGCTCTTAATATGATAGTCTATTCATAAATTCTAACAATTTAATTGCATTTAGATTTACATATAGATTCTATTGTACATACAGCTTTCATATAAGGGTGTTTTTTACTGTTTAAAATCATGATTGTAGAAGATGATGAAAAAATTCGTAAAATCGTCTCGGAAACAATACGGAAATGGCAGTATGAGGTAATTGAAGTAACAAAGTTTGATCAAATACGATTAGAAGTTGAAAATACTCAACCTCATCTTTGAATTTTTTTAATACCACGCTATAAGCTTTTTAGAACCCTAGGCCTAGCCTAGAATTTTCGTTTCCACAATAAAAACAGCCCTATTTCTAGGGCTTTTTCATGATCCTTTAAACAGGATAAACACCATGCTTTTTCGTAGCAGGGGTTTCATATGATTCTGAGTAATAAGCAAAACGCTTAATTAGCTCTGTACGTAGCTCTTCTGGTTGAATGACTACATCTACTACTAGCTCAGATGCTAAGCGGTAAATATCGATATCTTCAGCATACTCTTTACGTTTTTCTTGGATAAAGGCAGCTTGTTCTTCTTTTGGTAAGCTTGCAATTTTCTTTGCATACACTGCATTTACTGCTGCTTCAGGACCCATTACAGCGATTTGAGCTGATGGGAATGCAATAACACAGTCTGTTTCAAATGCAGGGCCTGCCATTGCGTAAAGTCCAGCACCGTATGCTTTACGAACGATAACTGAGATTTTTGGAACAGATGCATTACTCATGCTATAAAGCATTTTTGCACCATGGCGGATAATTCCTGCACGCTCTACTTTTGTACCAATCATAAAACCAGGTACGTCCATTAAGAATAATAAAGGAATATGGTAAGCATCACATAAATTAATAAATTTAGCTGCTTTATCCGCTGAATCATGGAATAATACGCCACCTTTAACTCTCGGTTGGTTAGCGATAATCCCTACGCTACGTCCATCTAATCTAGCAAAACCAGTCACTAGTTCAGGTGCAAATAGCTTTTTAATTTCAAAGAATGAATCTTCATCAACTACTCGGTCGATAAATTCATAAATAGAAAACGGTACGTTTTGATTGCTTGGTATAATTTCTGCTAAAGACTTCTCTTTTTGAACAGGATTTTTAGCCTCAACAACAGGAGCCCCTTGCTTGAAATTAGTTGGTAAATAAGATAAATAATCTTTTAACTTAGCAATCGCTTCTTCTTCTGACTCACACAATACATCTCCGCAACCTGAAACTGAACAGTGCATTCTAGCTCCACCCATTTCTTCGAGTGTAACTTTTTCACCAATAACCATTTCAGCCATACGAGGTGAACCTAAGTACATTGAAGAATTACCTTCAACCATAAATACAGAATCACAGAATGCAGGAATATAAGCTCCACCTGCAGCCGAAGGTCCAAATAATAAGCAGATTTGAGGTACTTGTCCTGATAGCTTAATTTGGTTGTGGAATATACGTCCAGCACCACGTCTACCTGGGAACATAAATACTTGATCGGTAATACGTGCTCCTGCAGAGTCCACTAAATAAATTAAAGGTACAAGCATTTTTAAACATGTTTCTTGAATGCGGATGATTTTTTCTACTGTTTTTTCGCCCCATGAACCTGCTTTTACAGTTGAATCATTCGCCATTACACATACAGTACGGCCATTAATTTTACCGATTCCTGTTACGATGCCATCTGCTGGAAATTCGTCATTCATACAGTTCGCAAAGAAACCATCTTCCACAAAACTGTCTTTATCTAAAAGTTGGTTAATTCTTTCTCTTGCAAAGAGCTTACCAATTTTGGAATTGCTCTCATGATATTTTTCTTTCCCACCAGAAAGTATTTGTTCTTTTCGAGCTTGATATGTTGCTTCGTTTGACATGCAATTACTCTCCTTTATATTGCGGCTTACGCTTTTCTTGAAATGCTACTAAACCTTCCATACGGTCATTTGTATGCAGTAAAGTTTCATATTCATAAGTTTCTAATCTTAGACCTAAATCTAAAGGAAGATCGAAACCGCGTTGAATCGCCTTTTTTGCTGCACGGATTGCAAGAGGACCTTTACTTGCGATCGTTTCACATATTTCAAGCGCCTGATTTTGTAATTCATCTATTTCAACAACATGTTCTAGAATGCCGTAGCCTTCAGCTTCTAGTGCATTTAAACGTTTGCCAGTAAAGATTAGTTCCTTTGCTCTTCCAAGTCCAATTAAACGTGGAAGTCTTTGTGTACCACCAGCACCTGGAATAATCGCTAAAGATGTTTCTGGTAAACCAACGATTGCTTCTTTATGTGCAATTCTTAAATCACATGCTAAAGCAAGTTCAAGTCCTCCACCTAGGGCAACTCCATTGATTGCTGCTATTGTTGGCATAGGTAATCTTTCAACTTTTTCAAAAAGTGTCCCGATTTTTTCAACAGTTTCTCGAGCCTCACTCTCAGTCATGCCTCTTCTTTCTTTTAAATCAGCACCACTACAGAAGTAAGATGATCCGCTACCAGTAAATATGACAGCACGTACAGATGATTTTTTTAACTCATCCATTTGGCTATGAAGAGCATCTAGTAACTCACGTGATAATGAATTAGCCGCATTTGTACGATTTAATGTAAGAATTCTAATATGACCGATATCACTTACTAATAAACTTGATTCCATTTAAATACTCTCCTTTGAACCATTCCATACGGAAAATAGCTTACTAACTGGTGTTAAGTTCATTTGTTCAGAGATATATGAAGTAGCTTGATGAAGTTTCTTTTCATCTACATTAGTTGTAATACCTAAATTATGAAGTAATGAAACAACATCTTCAGTAGCTACATTTCCACTAGCTCCTGGTGCATATGGACAACCACCTAGTCCACCATTTGAAGAATCAAATTTTTCAATTCCAAATAATAAAGAAGTATAAAGATTTGCAACAGCACGACCATATGTATCATGGAAATGCATAGCAATTCGATTAACTGGTACTTCTTTAACTAGATATTCTAAAAATTGATTTACCTGAAGTGGATTAGCAATTCCAATTGTGTCGCCTAAGGAAATTTCATCTACTCCACATTCAAGTAATTCGTTTGCAAGTTTGATCACCTTCACCTGGTCTACAGCACCCTCATACGGGCAACCAAATACAGTCGAAATATATGCTCTAGTAGTCTTTTTATTATTTTTACATTCTGTAATCATTGAGCGAATATCGCTCATTGAATGATCGATACTCGCGTTTTTATTTTTTAAATTATGTGTTTCGCTAGCAGAGACAAAGAAATTAATTTCATCTGCATCTACTTCAAATGCACTCATTAACCCTCTTTTATTAGGAACAAGAGCTGCATAAGTAACCCCATCTTTTTTCCTAAGCCTCGTAAATAGATCTACCGAGTCACTTAATTGAGGAATCCAGTCTGGTCTCACAAACGAAGAAACTTCAATATAAGACAAACCACTCTCTACTAATAAATTGATCCACTCAAGCTTCTTTTCAGTAGTAACAAACTGTTTTTCATTTTGCAAACCATCACGTGGACCTACTTCTCTTATAAAAGCCGATTGAGGTAGCTTCATCACTACTAACTCCTAACCTAATTTTTCAACTTGAATTAAAGAATCGCCCTCGTTTACAAAATCGCCTTCGTTAACGAACACATTTACGACTTTACATTTATAAGGAGCAGCATGCGGAATTTCCATTTTCATAGACTCTAAGATTACATAATCTTGATCACTACTAATTTCGTCCCCTACCGATACAAGACATTTCCATACGCTTCCAGCCATCATTGCAGTTAAGTTTTCCATATCTAATTACCTCATTTCACTTTTTGATATTCACTAATAAAGCTCGTTGTATAATCGCCTTCTTGGAATGCATTCGTTGATAGAATATCAATCAAAAACGGCAGATTTGTTTTAATCCCTTCAATTTCTACCTTTTTAAGATAATTGTGCAGCTGAATTACTGCTTCTTTTCTTGTATTAGCCGTAACAATCACTTTTGCTAATAGTGGATCATAAAATGGTGATACAACCCACCCATCATAAAGATGCGTATCTATACGTACACCAATCTCCTCTGGAAAATTACAGTGTTGAACTGTTCCTGGTGATGGGAAGAAAGTTTTAGGATCCTCAGCATAAACCCTTACTTCAATAGAGTGACCATTCATTTCTAAATGAGTTGGACGAATTGGAAGTGTTTCACCAAATGTGATACGGAACTGCCATTCAACTAGATCAATTCCTGTAATTCCTTCCGTTACACCGTGCTCAACTTGTAATCTAGTATTCATTTCTAAAAAATATATATTTTCTTTTTCATCAACTAAAAATTCAATTGTTCCCACGTTTACATATTTCATTTGATTAGCAATCGTAAGGGCATATTCTTCAAGTTTCTTTCTACCTTGTGTAGAAAGGAACGGTGATGGTGCCTCCTCAACTACTTTTTGGTTTCTTCTTTGAATTGAACAATCTCTTTCAAATAAGAAAACAGCGTTGCCATGAGAATCAGCAGCGATTTGTGCTTCAATATGTCTCGGTTTAATAATCGCTTTTTCAATGAATACATCATCATTCGCAAAAAATTGAAGTGCTCTTGTTTGCGTTGTTAAAAATTCTTTTTCTAGCTGTACTTCGTTTTCGATTAACTTCATACCGATTCCGCCACCACCGCTAGAAGCTTTTAACATAACAGGATAGCCAATTTGTTCTGCTATTTCTCTTGCTTCTTCAACTGATTGAATTGGGTGAGAGTTTCCTTTAATTAATGGAATGTTTAATTGCTCCATTATTTGTCTAGCTCTAATTTTTTCGCCCATCATCTCTAAATGCTCTGGCTTAGGACCAACAAATAAAATGCCCGCTTCTTTACATTTTCTAGCAAAATCACTATTTTCTGATAAGAAGCCATATCCAGGATGAATTGCTGTTACATTATTTTCTTTTGCAATTTTTATAATTAAATCAGCGTTTAAATACGTATCTTTTGTATGATTCCCTTTTAAAGAAAAAGCTTCATCACTTAACTTAACATGCAAACTTTCTTTATCAGCATCTGAATAAACTGCCACAGTTTGATAACGAAGCTTTTTACATGTTTCGATAATTCTACATGCGATTTCCCCGCGGTTTGCAATAAGTATTTTGATCATATTCTCTCTCCTTATCGGCATCCTAATTGACGAGCAATTACTATACGTTGAATTTCTGATGTACCTTCACCAATTTCAAGTAACTTAGCATCACGAACTAAACGCTCGATGCCATACTCTTTCATATAGCCATATCCACCATGGATTTGTAACGATTCATTCGCAATTTTGGAAGCGATTTCAGATGCGTATAACTTAGCGAATGCCGCTTCTTTCGTAAACGGTTTTCCATTGTCTTTTAACCATGCAGCTTTGTGCACCATATTTCTTGCTAACTCAATTCCCATTGCCATATCAGCTAATTTAAACTGAATAGCTTGGAAACTTGATAAAGGTTGGTTAAATTGTTTACGTTCTTTTGCATATACTAATGCTTTGTCAAAAGCCTTTTGTGCAATACCTACAGCAAGTGCTGCAATTGAAATTCTACCACCATCTAATGTATATAAGAATTGGCCAAAACCTTTATCAGGATTGCCAAGAATATTTTCTTTTGGAACACGTACTCCATCTAAAACAATTTGAGTTGTATTAGAAGCACGAACACCCATCTTGTCATAAGGATCTGTAATTGTTAATCCTTCTGAGTCAGTTGGAACGATAAACGCACATATATTTTTCTTTCCTTTTTCATCAATAGAAGTATAAGCTGTTACGATAATTGTGTTAGAATACTGAGCGTTTGTAATCCAGCACTTTTCACCTGTAATCACATACTCATCACCTTCTAAAACTGCTTTTGTTTGTGTTCCACCAGCATCAGAACCCGCATTTGGCTCAGTTAAACCGAAAGCTCCAAGAGTTTTTCCTTGCGCCATTGGAATTAAGTATTTTTGCTTTTGTTCCTCTGTACCAAAATAGTAAATTGGAGAAGCGCCTAATGAACATGTTGCAGCAAAGCTTAACCCTGTTCCTCCACATGCACGCCCTATTTCCTCTACAGCTAACGCATAACTAATTGTATCGCCACCACTACCGCCATATTCTTCAGGGAACGGAATTCCTAATAAACCTAATTCACCCATTTTTTTGAACGTTTCAATTGGGAATTTGCTATCACGATCAAGTTCCTCTGCAAAAGGCTCAATTTCCTTCGCTGCGAAATCTCGTACCATTTCTTGAATCATTTGCTGTTCTTTAGATAATAAAAAATCCATGTGTTAGTCACTCTCCTTTTAATATTTAGGTACGTTTTAAAAAACGTAAGAATGTCTCCAACTGCAGCAAAAAGCAGTGGAGTCTCCTATTTCATGTATAAGAAATAAATATTTTAGTCTTACAATTGATAATATTCGATATTTTCTACCATTTTCCTTTAATCTATGTTCGACAAATTGAGACAAGAGAGGAAATGTTAGGAAAAGTGGGGAGATCGTGGGGATGTAGTTGAACTACTGTTAAATGGTGGGGTACAATTATGTCTCATAGAGCTGCAAATAAGAAGCTCATGAATGCAAATAAATATGGCAAATCTGCAATTAAAAACATTAAAACCGCAATTAAATTCGTTAATATTGCAATTAAGATGAAAAGGTACGCATAAGGTATTACACACTAAAAATCGCACAACAGTTGATCTTTTCAAATGGAAAATTAGCATACTTTCTCTAATTCTGTTTAACTAAAAATGAAAAGTGCGTTCGAGATTCCTACTGTTTTTGTTACCTCAGATTATACAATAATAACTTGCTACCTTCTTATTCAAAAAATAAAAAAGACACACCCCTAAGTACAGAGATATGTCCTTCTCGATTAATTATTGATAGCTAATAATATTTTACCAGTACTTTGTCTGCTTTCGATTAATCTATGGGCACTAACCACATCTTCTAATGAAAAATAATGTCCTATCTTTATACTTAAAAGCCCTTACTTGTTTTGCCGTTTCCCACAATAACACTGGTCGTTCTTTCCTTGTCGTACCTAAACTAAAGCCAAGAACGGATCGACAGCTCGAATGTAATTCGCTAGTTTTAAAATGGCCAACTCCACCACTTGAATTTGTCTTCAACTAATAGCCCCCTTTCATTATTAAATCTCCCTTTACTATTAATTTTTTATTAAGGTAGATTTCACCTGGAAATATGGCTACACTATAATTGTGAATTTTTTCACATTATTTCAAATGTAATTTTTCATTATGCATACCTTTACATATAAAAAAGTTACAAATCATTCCTTTAATGGAACAATAACAGAACTCATTATATACTTTTGTCCACTACTATTTTTCTGGACAACTAAAACTTCATAGGAGCCAGCCTCTTTTGTAGAACTAATAGCAGAGTATTTAAAGGATAAAGTATTGCCCCTTTCTTTAAATATAGGGACTTCTGTGATACTAAAACCATTTAACTTTTTATATGCGGAATTTATTTCAAATTGTGATTTTTGTGAATTTGCCCTACTAAAATTAGCATTCATTTCAAATTTGAAATTCCCCTCACCTGTGCTATAACTATCCAAATACCATCGATAATCATTTTCAATATTATTTACTAAATCAATTAACTCAAAATGGTAATCGCCTGTTTTTAATTTTAGAAGTCTACCATTATGGTTACCTAATTCGATATTATTAAAGAACTTTACATATTCATGCAATTCAAATATAAAAATACCATTATCATGAATTGATGTATCAATCACTTTTGTATTTTTACTAACTAATACATTATCACGAAATAATCTAACATATGTAATTGGTTCTTTTTTGTAATTATCGTAGAAATATAGAGTTATTCTTTTGGTAGTCTCATTTTTATTAAAGAATAAATAATTTTTTTCTTTTTTACTTGATCCTTCTAATTTAGCAACAGCAGAAAGTACGGGATAATTAGAGTGTTTTTTATATTTTTGCGAGTTACACGCTGTATGTGCTGCAATGAGTGCAATGAGTGTAATGATTAGTATAAATAAACAAAGTTGTTTTTTCAAAAGAATTCCTCATTTCTTTTGCCTTAATTGAGAATGGGCTATTTGCGAGGATATCTAAAAAACCATTTATATGTTCCATCACTATCTTTTGCACTACTGTATAAAGTCTTTTTTGAGCCAAGTAAAGGTTTGTATGTGTATTTGTATTTTTCTAACTTAATTTTATTGGCTCTCCATAATTCATAGATATAACCTTTTTGTGAATTAAATTCTACAGTTGATGTTTTTCCCCAACTCTTACCAAATGTGCCACCTAGATTTGCTTCTGCAATTTTTTTAATTCCAAACTCAGTAGAACCAGAAAGTGTATAAGTCGAATTTGAACTAGTAGACAATGTTACTTTTGCTTGTGTATTTATTGCTTCAAATGCATCTTTATCCCACCCATGATATTTATATGCATAGGAATAATAATTCCACTTTTTTTCTTTCCAAGGACCAAAAAATTCAAAACTGCCAAATTCACTAGTCGATCCATACGTAACACTAGGGCGACTATTTGAAGGAGTATGTGCTGCCAAAGCAGATATTGAGCCGAATGTAATAAAAAAGATTCCACATGACAAAATTAAACCAACTGTTTTTTTCTTAATCTGTTTCATTTAATCACCTCCTTTTACATTTATTTCGGTATGCTTTAGTAATATTTAACAAAAAGTTTTGGATAATTTCTTACATATGTTATTTAAACAAACAGATCTATACGATTATTTACATTAGCTAAGGAAAATTTAGAATACAACTGATTATTACTTCGTTTAAATGAGTACTTTAAAACGTACTGAACTATTAGATATACAAAAAAGGGCATCAATCCATCAAATAACGATGTAATAGACGCCCCATTACTTATTTATTATTTATTAACTAACATACTCAAATGTTTAGCAGCCGATTTAATATCTTCTTTCCCTAATATCGCAGAAACAACCGCAACACCATCAATATTTGTTTCGATTAATTCTGAAACATTTTCTTCATTAATACCACCGATACCTACGATTGGAATTTTTATTGTTTTGCGTATGTTTTGTAATTCGTCTAGCGTTATATATTTTGCATCCAATTTTGTACTTGTTGGGTATACCGAGCCAATTCCCACATAATCTGCACCTTGTTCCTGTGCAAGCATTGCTTCTTCTAATGTTGTAGCAGAAACGCCAATGACCATGTCTTCTCCAACAATCTTTCTAGCTACGGTTAAAGGTAAGTCTTCTTGTCCAATATGTAAGCCATCTGCTTTAATCGCCAAAGCGATATCTAAACGGTCATTAATAATCAATGGAACATTATATTTTGAAGTGACTTCTTTTACTTGCGTAGCAATTTTGTAAAAATCTAGACTACTACAATTTTTTTCTCTTATTTGTACGATTGTTGTTCCACCTTTAATTGCTTCCTCAACAGATTGAATTAAATCCCTTGATCCTAATACATCTCGATCCGTTACTAAATAAAGCTTATAATCTATTTTACTTTTTGTTATAGCCATTCGATTTTCCCTCCTGTTAGAAGTGTATCAACAGAAGCTTTAGATACCTCATCAAATAAGTTTACTTTAAATGTACCGATTCCTTGCCCTTCAGTTAGGCGAGCCTTAGCAAGCTCTCCACATATGCCCATTGTAGTAATACCGGAAACAGCTGCAAGGAAATAATCAGTCGTTGCACCAGCATAAGTTCCAATTAATGATGTACTCATACATCCAGTTCCAGTTACATCAGCTAGCATTTTATCTCCATTTGAAATGGTACATACTCGGTCTTGTTCTGCAATAATATCTACCGCACCTGTAATTGCAACTACTGAGCCTAATTTCGCTGATAGAGATTTCGCAATATCAACGCCGTCCTCTTCTCCAGCCACAGAATCAACACCTTTAATTTGAACATTTAAACCTGCAATCATTTTAATTTCTGACATATTTCCACGAACTACTGCAAAACGTACTTCTTTCAATAATTTAGCAGTTGTTTCTGTACGTAGAGTTGTTGCTCCTACACCAACAGGATCTAATATAACTGGTACACCTAATTGATTAGCCTTTTTACCAGCTTTAACCATTGATTGAATAGTTCTTTCATTTAATGTTCCAATATTAATAACAAGAGCTGATGCAAAAGATACCATTTCTTCTACTTCGGCTAAATCATCTGCCATAACTGGTGATCCACCTAGAGCTAACACCATATTTGCACAGTCATTTACAGTTACATAATTTGTAATATGATGAACTAAAGGCTTTTTCTCTTTTACACTTTCAAGAATTTGACTCATTTCATTCATAGTTAACATTTTTTTCTCCCCCAATTTGCTTTGGAACAAGCTTATTAATAACATGCTGAACAACTATATAAATGACACAAATTAAAATCATACTTGGAACAGTAGCTCCAAGGAAGAAGTCTAATTGTACAAACTTACGATAAATAAAAACGCCTAAAATCCATGTAATAAACGCGACCCAATCAATCTTCAACGCTTTACTTATACTTGTTCTTTTTAGAATAAAATAGTCCGTTAATAAAATTGCATATAACGGTGCAAAAAAAGAACCAATTGTATATAAAAACCCTTCATACTTCTCAATAGGGAAAATAACAGCCAATAATGTTCCAATCGCTGTAACGATAAGTGCGATATGTTTTCCATTTAGCTTTGGAAAAATGGTTGTAACTGATATTCCGGCAGAGTAAGCATCCATGAAAGTCGTTGTAACAGTCGCTAAGACGACGATTCCAACTGCAAATAATCCTAGATTTGCACTCATTAAAACAGCAACCGGGTCTATTTGATTAAATGCTAATGCTGCGCCTAATCCAATAATATACATCCAAGAGCTACCAAACATATAACCTATAAAACTACCAATTGCACCATCCTTTGTTGACTTCGCAAATCGAGTATAATCACTAATTAATGGAATCCACGATAATGGCATAATTACCGATATTTCAACGGCTTTACCAAAAGATAACCCAGAAGTGCTTGGTTGAGTTAGGATTTTATCACTTTTAAAAATGACAAAACAAAGTACAATTGTTAAAACAAATAATAAACAAACGGCTAAACTATTTAGTTTTTTTGAAGCATTTTGTCCAAAGTACAACCAGATCGCGATTAATACTCCAATTACTAAACACCAAACCCATAGATGGTCAAACCGATAATCTTTTATTGCAACTAAATTGATTGAACGAGCTCCTGTTAAAATCATAATTGCTGTCCAGCCTAGTAACTGTAAAACATTTAAAATTGAAAACAAATAGCTACCATAGCTACCAAATGAAATTTTTGTAGATTCCATGGCTGACAATCTTTGCTGAGAACCAATGACACCGCCTAAAATAAGCAGTAATGTTCCAAGTAAATGCCCTACTAAAATGGCCGTCAAACCTTTCTTAAAACCTAGTGGTGCTACTAGGGCACCAGTCATAATTTCTGCTACAGAAACTGCCGCTCCAAACCAAAGTGTTGTAAAGTTCCACTTCGTCATTTTTGCATTTTGATTAGACATATAGAACTCCTGCCTTTTCATACAATGAGTAGAAATGATGTACAGGACCTACCCCTTTACCAATTGAAAAGGAATGTTGGATTGCTAATGTTATATAATTTTTAGCTTCTCGTATTGCCTCATTTACCTCAAGTTCGTTTGCTAAATTAGATGTAATGGCTGAAGATAAAGTACAACCAGTACCGTGGGTATGAATTGTATTAATTCTAACGCTATTAAAGCTTGTAAATTCCTCGCCATTAAAACAAATATCGGTAGCTTCACCCTCCAGATGACCACCTTTTACAAGGACGTTTTTAGCACCTAATGAATGAATTTGAATAGCAGCTTCTTTCATCTCTTCAATCGTTGTAATTTTTCTTCCAGTAATAACTTCTGCTTCAGGAAGATTTGGCGTAATAACAGTTGCTAACGGAATCAACTCTTGAATTAAAGCCTCCTTTGCATCTGGACTTAATAAGTCAAATCCGCTTTTTGAAACCATAACTGGATCAACTACGATTTGCTTTGGTTTATATTGCTTTAGTTTCTCAGCAATTACTTTAATCGTCTTTATTTGAGATACCATTCCAATTTTTACAGCATCGACTTCAATATCAGTAAAAATTGCATCTATCTGATTAGCAATAATCTCTGGTGTCATATCTTGTACTGCAAACACCCCTTGCGTATTTTGAGCTGTTACTGCTGTAATTACACTCATACCAAAAACCTGATGAGCTGAAAACGTCTTTAAATCCGCTTGAATACCTGCACCACCACTTGAATCTGAGCCTGCTATGGTTAATACTTTCTTCAATTCTCTTCCCCCTATTCCATGAATAGAACTCTTTGATCTTACAGATAGAAGATGAAACTTGATTTTAAATACAAAAAAGCACAAATCCCATAAGGACTTGTGCTCGAACAAATCAATGTTAAGAATACAAATATGTATTCTACCGTTCACTTTCCTACGCTGGCATTATCCAGATCAGGTTAAAGGGTCAAAGACTTATGTGTCCTAATCTCAGCCGAACATTTACGGCACCCCTAGTACTATTCAATTATTTATGTTGATTACTTTTTCATCATAATGAATCCTTCTAATATATTCAAGTATTTAGATTGGAATTATTAAGAATAACCTCTCATCGTACTAGATGAGAGGCTATCAATTTATTATTTTAAATCTTTAACTTCTTTTAATACACTTTCTAATTCGTCACCAGCTTGGTTAAGTGTATCTGCATTCAATGGAGATACCTTTACTCCTGCTTCAATAATATGAAGTGGCGTTTCAACTTTTTCATAAAGTGCTTTGTCTTTATCTTTTACCGAGTCTTCAAATTTTTCCCATGACTTTTCAAGGGCTTCTCCGCTATCTTTTGCCTTTGCTTCATCATTATTTGAGATTTGTGTTTTTAATTCTGAAATCGTTTTGATCATATCATCAGAACCAGTTTTAATTGCATCGTCTGTTTTCGTACCACATGCAGATAAAGTTAAAGATAGTCCCAAAGCCATTGCTGCGATAAGTTTTTTATTAGATAACATTTTTAGTTCCCCCTGAATTTCCAGCACTTTTTTTATTTTTTTTATTTGAGAATCTATAATAAATAACGGTAATACAAGCTATTAGCAATAAAATCATTTGGGGTATAAAGCTCTCCCAAGTTGAATAAATTGCAAAGAAATCAATTGTAGGAATAGGAGCCTGGGTTGCTGGAAGTAATCCAGAAAGTTGTAAACCATGAATACCCATGCCGGCAAATTTAAAGCATAAATAAAACATTAATATACTTGAGACAAGGAAAAACGGTCTCATTGGAATTTTTAGGCCAACCTTTAAGATTAAGTAGCTCAGTATTGCTAAAATTGCAAATCCTAAGCCAATCCCTATTAATAAAGTTGATAGTTTAATTGAAGAGGCCATTCCAATAAAGAATAATACAGTTTCAGTTCCCTCACGGAAAACTGCTAAAAACGCAAGAATTGATAAAGATAATAAACTACCTGTATTTAATGCTTTATCACTCTTAGTTTTTATATATTGTTGCCATTGCTTCGTATTCGATTTGCTATGTAACCAATAACTCATATATAAGAGCATGACAGCAGCAAATACTCCAGTCCAGCCCGCGATTAAGAAGTTATTACTTCCAAATGCACCTGCTGAGAATAAAATGTTTACAATAACACCTAGTATGATACTGACACCTAATCCAGCACCAACACCAAACCAGATCCACTTACTTTTCTTTTCTTGTCCAGACTTTTTAATAAAACCTAGTAATGCTACAACTACTAGTAATGCTTCTAAGCCTTCTCTAAGTAAAATTGTTATAGCATCTAACATTGTATAACTAGTTTTAGACGCTAATGGTAATAGATAATTACGCATATCTGTAATTGTTTTCGTAGCCGCTTTCACATCAGGTGTCTTAGCAGTTAGCATTGCATAAGATGTAACCATGTCTCTTTCAGCGTCAGTGTACACTGTTTGAGATTGTGTTAATACAACACCTTCAATATTGATCCAAGATTTTCTAAATTGATCGATCTCTGAAGTTGCTCCTGATACATTATTATCTTTTAAATCTGCTAAAGCTTTGTTTAATATTTCGATTAAATCTTCTACACTACCTGTACTTTTTGAATCTAATTTCGAACTAGCGAACTGATGAGAAATGAACTTTTCATTTACCTCTTCTAATTCTTTAAGTGCAGTAACGAGTGCATTTTGATTCACTGTTTTTTGTGCTAGGTTATACTGAACCATTCCCATAGCTTCCTCGATTTTGCCATACGCTTCAATCGATTTATTTTTTATTCCATCCTCTTTATCAAGCCACTCGTCGTTGAATTTTTTATATTCCTGCTCTGCAGATTTAAAATCTCCTTTTTGTGCAGATTGGATTGCACTTTCTACAAAAGAATTTGCATGTGTTAAATCCTCTTCAGGGCTTGCAGCAAAGGTTTTAAACGGTAAAACTAATATTAGTAAAGCTGTTAAAGTTACTTTAATAAGAGCCTGCTTCATCGTTGATTTTCCCCTTAAATATAAATGATAATCATTATCACCTCTTGATAATAAAGGTATTTCGAGTTATAGTCAATTATTTTTTTATTAACTATTTTTAATTTTTAGGTTAACATTCGACAAACAAAGAAAGCTGAGGAAAATTTCCTCAGCTTTTTAATGATTACTCTACTCCTTTTACGAAAATTTGATAATTAATTGACTAGTTTTTCAACATGAAGCAAAAAGTATTTATCTTTTTGCTTTTAGTGTATAAATAAAGTTCAAATATCAACGATCAGATTGAGTGAAAAACTTTGCTTTTTAAGCGGTCTTAGTTAACTGAAGTAACTAAAACCTTCTGTTCAATATTTAAAATCTTATAAAGTTCATCTAGTTTTTTTATTTCATAGGTTGGAACTATATCTGAGTCATTTGAAAGCATTTTTGGATTGACCCAGCAAGTATCAATTCCTGATCCTGCCCCACCAATTATATCCGCACTAAATGAATCTCCAATGATCAATGTCTTATCTAATTCAATGTTTGGAATTCGATCAAATACATATTGAAAGTATTCTTTCATCGGTTTTTGATAACTAGTATCCTCAGAAACGAAAATATCTTTAAAGAAAGGATAAATACGCGCCGCATTCAAACGTTTATATTGTGTCTTTGAAACTCCGTTCGTGACAATATATAATTCGAACTCATGCTGAAGACTAGTAAGTAATTCATACGCACCTTCAACTAATTGATTTCCCTCTCCTAAATAACTTTGGTAAGACTGTTCCAGCAGAAAACCGTCAACTTCAATACCAAACTCTTTAAATAAGGTTGAAAAACGTGTGTTCACCACATCATCACGACTTATTTTACCTTCTTCAAATGACTTCCAAAGTCCATGGTTTATTTCTTTGTACCTTGACTTCACTTCATCCGTTAATGGTAATTTTTGATCTTTAAATAGAGATTGTAATGCTACTTTTTCTGCTGCACCAAAATCTAATAATGTATCATCTACATCTAATAATAATGTTTTGTATGTTTTCATAACATTTCCCCATCTCTATTTATTTAATTCATATTTTACTAGATTGATTTTTAACTAGCTTGATACGTTTAAAACTAATTCCGTTTAATTTAAAAATTAATATACCACTTATAATAAGTAAAACACCAATTACTTGCTTAGAAGAAAACGGAACTTTCTCAAGTCCTAGCCATCCTCTAGAATCAAATAATAAAGCAAACATTAATTGAGATGTAAGAACAATTGATATAGCATAAGTTGGTCCAAGAATTCTAGTACTTTTCGTTAAACAGAAAACAACACCTACACCGACAATTCCGCTGATCCAATACCAATTTTTCATATTATGCAAATCAAATAATTGCTTACCATCAAATATTACACCCATAACAAAAGAAGCTAAAAAGCCCATTCCTAATACAAATGTTGTCGTTACCCATATTCCTGTCCGCTCATTTACCTTACTATTGAATATATTTTGCAAACCAATTAGGGATCCTGAAATGAAAGATAATATTAAACCATAAAGCATTAGCTTCACCTCCAAAAAATGTTATTCATATATATTATTACCAGCAAGAACACTCAAACCAGCTCGATCCTTAATAAGGATACCCCCATTTTTCCGCTCCACTAGGTCATCCTTACAGAACTGTTGAATAACTCGATTAACATGTCGATAACTTGTTCCGATCAGATTCGCTGCATCTTTGAGATTTATCGTATTTAAATGATCATTTAGTAAAGAATTCGTTTCATCATATGAAACTGATAGTAGATAACTCGCTAGCCGTACTTCTACTGGATACATTAAATTAAAACTCATCGCATTCGACTTAATATGAAACTTTTCCGTTATGATGTCTAATAAGAACTGAAGAAATGGTGCATAGTCTTTAGCAAATTTTTTTAGCCAACGATAATCTATAGCAATCATTTCCACTGCAGAAACGGCCTCAACCGTATTTATATAATTTGAGCCTCTTACATATTCAATGTCGCCAATTAATTCAAGAGGCTTTTTAAATGAAAGAATTAACGTTTTACCCTCTGCTGTAGTTGTGTAAACTTTGACTTTCCCTTTTACTAAAACAAACAAAGTTTGTGGTAAGTCTCCTTGGGAACAAATAAGCTCTCCTTGCATGAATCGATGAAGAGTCATATAAGCTTTTAAATCGTTATTAAAAACTTCTTCAATATGAAGTTCAGCTAAAAATTGATTAATTTGTGCAAGATCACTAGTGACTTTCAAGTTAACTTCACCTCCAGTACTTTTAAGATCCTAGCACGATTACACCAATCATCATCATACCAATTCCAAAAAATTGAGACGGACTAACATTTAGCTTTTTTACTCCAAACCAGCCTCTACTATCGTTAATAAAAGTGAAACTTAACTGTGCAATTAAAAGGGTTGATATTGAAAATGTAACACCATTGAGATGGATCGATGTTACGTTACAAAAAATAATAAATGCTCCAAATGCTCCACTTGTTAAATACATTGGATTCACATTCTTAACATCAGCTAATTTTTTATCTTTTAGTAATAGTAGTACGAATAAAGCTACAATAAAACCTGTAAACTGCGTAATTGTAGCTGCTTGCCAAGTACCAATATCACTGCTAATTTGTGAATTTGCAACCCCTTGTAGTGTAATGAGTGCTCCACCAACAATTGCTAATAAAATTCCTTTCATATAGTTCTCTCCTGACATTTTGATTTCTTCATTATTAAACGATATTGGATGGTTGTTTGGGAAGGACATATGTCCTAAGGAGAAAAATGAACGTACTCTGCAATTGTGGAAAACTTTTTTAATCATATAAATTTCTGTGGATCGTTTGTAGTTATATTTTTTTGGATTAAATTTTTTTGTGGATACTCCGCTATTATGTGGAAAACTTCTCATAAAAATGTGGAGAAGTTTAAAATTTGTGGATAGTTTGCAGGTGAGTTTTTTATGAACAGTCTATTTTTTGTGGATATTTTTGAGATATTTGAGGCACTGCAAATAAATTTCGATAATCGCAATTAAAAATGCAATCTGCAATTAAATTCTCGAAAATCGCAAATAAAAATAGGAAATCTGCAATTAAAATTATGGAAACCACAATTAAACCGCTAATAATACCCATATCACTTACCGTATTTATAATGCAATTACACTTAAATCAGATGATATGATCAATTCTAATAATCTTTTTCATCTAAATTCTTAACACAGACTAATTATTAACAGATTCCACTATTATGATTTCAAAGCTAAGGAAGGTTAAGATCAATAAAATACCCCAAAATAGCATAAAAAAATCAGGCCACTTATATAGCCTGATTCATTTTTATTAAATTACTTCCTCGCTTACTAAACTTGATTCCATTAAAAGTTTAATTTCATTAATCTTATTTTGATTAAATAAATCAACAATTTTACTACCAACAATGACTCCATCACAATCTTGGCTTAATTCCTTTACTTGTTCTGGGGTAGATACACCGAATCCAGCTATTACTGGTTTATTACTAATTTCTTTCACACTTTTTAAGAAGGATGATAAGCTGTCGTCTAGCTCATTTCGAACACCAGTAATCCCTTTTACTGTTACTGTGTATAAGAAACCTCTTCCTTTTTCAGCAATTTTAATGATTCGATCTTTTGGTGTAGCCATTGTGACTAAACGAATTAGTTCTATCCCAGATTCTTCAAGTTGATGAATGATAATTTCTTCTTCTTCGATCGGTAGGTCAGGAATAATACAGCCGTCTACTCCTGCTTGGTGAAGCTCAGATACGAACCTGTCAATTCCATAAGCTAAAATAGGATTCATATATGTCATGACGATTAAAGGTACAGAAATTAATTTACGAACTTCTTTTATTTTTTCAATTACAGCTTTTAATGTTGTACCAGCTTGTAATGAACGAATTCCCGCTTTTTGAATAATTGGTCCATCAGCCACTGGGTCTGAGAATGGAATACCTATTTCGATTGCTGATGCACCAAATTTTTCTAGTAAAGCAAGTCTTCCTCCTAATACTTCAAGACCACCATCTCCTGCCATTACATACGGAATAAATAGTTTTTCCCCTTTTTTAAGACGTTCTGAAAATTGGAATTCAATTCGATTCAACATCATTATTTGCCCTCCTTTAATCGCTCACGAACGGTATGAACATCTTTATCGCCTCTACCCGATAAACAAATGACTAAGTTTTCATCTTTCTTCATCGTTGCTGCTAGCTTTATTGCGTATGCAACTGCATGTGCACTTTCTAATGCTGGGATAATTCCTTCTAATCTTGCTAGTAATTGGAATGCTTCAAGTGCTTCTTCATCTGTGATTGATTCATATATTACTCGCTCAATATCCTTTAAATAGCAATGCTCTGGACCTACCCCTGGGTAGTCTAGCCCCGCAGAAATTGAATGAGCTTCTTGTATTTGTCCATCTTCATCTTGAAGTAAATACATTAATGCACCGTGTAAGACGCCTGGTACACCTTTTGTTAAAGATGCTGCTTGCTTATCTGTATTGATTCCATGCCCAGCAGCTTCTACTCCAAATAACTTCACACTTTCATCCGTTAGAAATGGATAGAACATACCAATTGCATTACTTCCTCCGCCAATACAAGCTACTACTGCATCAGGAAGTTTACCTTCCTTTGCTAAAAATTGTTGTCTTGTTTCTTTACCTATTACACTTTGGAAATCTCGTACCATCATAGGAAAAGGGTGTGGCCCCATTACTGATCCTAATAAATAATGAGTGTCGTCTACATTGGCAACCCAGTAACGAAGGGCTTCATTTACTGCATCCTTTAATGTCGCACTACCGGATTCAACACTAATCACTTTTGCGCCTAGTAATTCCATTCGGAAAACATTTAGCTCCTGTCTTCGAACATCCTCAGCACCCATGAAAATAACACATTCTAAATTTAATAGAGCACAGACTGTTGCTGTTGCGACACCATGTTGTCCCGCTCCTGTTTCAGCAACGATTTTGCGTTTACCCATTCGAATCGCAAGTAATGCCTGACCTATCGCGTTGTTAATTTTGTGAGCACCAGTATGATTTAAATCCTCACGTTTTAAATAAATAGTAGCTCCGTTAGCATGCTTAGTTAAATTTTCTGCAAAATAAAGAGGTGTTTGGCGACCTACATAATCCTTTAACAAGTTTTCAATTTCCTCATTAAATGCTGGATCATCTTTAATATTTGAATATGCTTCTTCTAATTCAGTTATGGCTTGGATAAGTGTTTCAGGTATATATTTCCCTCCATATATACCGAAATGACCTTTTACATCTGGAAGTGTGTACGTAGACATTTAAATTCCTCCTAATTTAACTTTTTTTATAAAACTTTTTATTTTTTCTTCATCTTTTTTTCCGTTCGTTTCGACTCCACTACTCACATCTACCATTATTGGTTTTACGATGCTACTTGCAGGTATTACATTTTCAATCGTCAATCCGCCAGCTAAAATCAAGTTATCTATTTTCTTTGATTTAACAAGGTCCCAGTTAAATGTTGTTCCATTTCCGCCACGATATTTTCCAGTCGGGCTATCTACTAAAATATAATCACAATCATATTCTACGATTTTTTCAACGTCCCTTTCCGACTGAACTCGTAATGCTTTAATTACTGGAAAGGATAATGAACGACAAAACTCTGGCGTTTCATCTCCATGTAGCTGAAGATGTGTTAAACCAACTTCCTCATAGATGGATTCTAATGTCTCCTTTGTTTCATTTACAAAAACGCCAATCTTCATTACCGAATCTGGCAATGATTCGATGATCTTTTTTGCCTCATTAATTTCAATTTGACGTTTACTTTCTGCAAAAACAAATCCAATTGCATCAGCTCCTGCATTTATTGCACTTTTAGCTGTTTTTAAATCTGTAATGCCACAAATTTTGACTTTCACTGCTTAGCCTCCTTTAAAATAGGAACCATCAGCTCTTTCATGTTTGATGATAATTCATTACTTCTCATTAATGCCTCACCGACTAAAATTCCATTTGCCCCAGCATCTCTTACACGTTTTGCATCATACTGATGGAAAATCCCACTTTCACTAATAATGAATCCGCCATCTGCTTGAATAAAAGGTGCTAGTCTTTCTGTCACACCAAGATTCACTTCAAATGTTTTTAAGTTTCGGTTATTAATGCCGTATAGACCCGGCCTAATTTTTAGTGCTTTTTCTAAATCTTCCTCATCATGTACTTCCATCAATACTTCAAGATTTTGCTGTTTAGCATATTGATATAAATGATTTAGTTCTGTAAAAGGTAATGCAGCAGCAATTAGTAAAATAATGTTTGCTCCATGCTCTTTTGCGATATCTATTTGAACTGGGTCGATAATAAAATCCTTACATAATATCGGAATAGTAACGGAATCACGCACGATTTTCAGATCTTTAAAGGAACCTTTAAAAAAAGTTGTATCAGTTAAAACAGAAATTGCAGCTGCTCCATTTTCTTCATATTTCTTTGCTTGTTCTGCGGGATTAAGATTTGTATTAATATCTCCTTTTGATGGTGATGCTCGTTTAAACTCCGCAATGATCGATAAATGGTCTGCAGCTTTTAACTTT
Source organism: Gottfriedia acidiceleris (assembly GCF_023115465.1). Classification (NCBI taxonomy): domain Bacteria; kingdom Bacillati; phylum Bacillota; class Bacilli; order Caryophanales; family Bacillaceae; genus Gottfriedia; species Gottfriedia acidiceleris. The sequence continues at coordinate 4,349,743 of NZ_CP096034.1, forward strand.
TGGATTAATGATACATTCTTTGTTTCATTCGCTATTTTTCGACTAATTGCTCTTAAACTTTTAATTTCGATTTGTTTTTGAGAAATGATTCGATCTAAAATGGTTTCCATTTAAATAACCTCTCTTTTAAGTTTGCTAGTTTTTTCGACTAGTTTTTGTAATTTCTCATAAGCTGCGCCAGAATCAATGCTCTCTTCAGCCTTCCTAATACCATCTGTAATTTGATTGACAATCCCTGAAGTATAAATTGCTAAACCAGCATTTAATAAAACCGTATCTCTAAAAGCTCCTTTTTCTCCTTTTAAAACTCGAAGAAGAATATCTGCATTTCTCTTTGCATCTCCACCTTTGATTTCTGTATTTGGGTAAGTAGTTAATCCAACTTCTTCCGGATGAAGTGTCATCTTTTTCAGCTCATTATTTTCTAATAGGACGATATGATTCTCACCTGCTAACGAGGCTTCATCTAAATGCCCTGCACCGTTTATTACAATCGCTCGTTTACGTCCTAATTTATTTAGCACTTCTGCAAAAACTTCTAAATAATCTCTTCTGTAAATTCCTAATAGTTGGGTCTCTAATTCAACCGGATTTGTTAAAGGTCCAATTAAATTAAAAATGGTCGGAATTTGTAGCTCACGTCTAACCTTCATAACTTTTTTCAATCTTGGATGAACATATGGAGCAAATAAAAAAGTAATTCCTATTTCATCTAAAAGTTCCTCGGTAGCTTGTGTTGGAACCTGTAACTCCACACCTAATTGTTCTAATACATCGGCACTACCTGTCTTGCTAGACATACTGCGATTTCCATGTTTTGCAATTGGAATTCCACTTCCCGCAATAACAAAAGCTGATGTTGTACTCACATTAAAGCTCGATGAATTATCTCCACCAGTCCCACAATTATCAATGACATTATGAAACTTCCTAGTAAATCCTACTGTATGATTTCGAATCGCGTTTACTAGTCCTGCGATTTCGTTTACTGTTTCACCTTTTGTTTTTAAAGCAACTAGAAATGCTGCGATTTCACTATCTGAAATTTGATCATCCTGTAGAATCTCACCGACAGCTACTTGCATTTCTTCTACTGTAAACGACTCTCGATTAGCTAAGCGTTGAAGGTACTCTTTCATCTTTTAATTCCTCCTTTATTTCATTTAAAAAGTTCAATAAAAGTTGTTTTCCGTATTCTGTTCCAATGGATTCCGGATGAAATTGCATACCGTAGATTGGATATTTTCGGTGTTTAATGGCCATGATTTCTTGATCGTCCATAGCGAATGCTAAAGTTTCAAATAATGGCGGTATCGTTTCCTTTTCAATTACCAGTGAATGGTATCGCATAACTTCTAGCGGTTGGGACATGTAGGCAAATAAATTACTGCCATCATGCCTAATTTTCGATGTTTTTCCATGTTTGATTTGTCTAGCTTTAATAATTTTTGCGCCGAATGCATAACCGATTGCTTGATGCCCTAAGCAAATGCCTAGTATTGGGACAGTCTTATAAAAAGTTTGAATGAGTTCATTCGTTTCCTGCTTCTCTTCGGGTTTACCTGGTCCCGGAGAAAGAATAATTGCTTTTGGATTCATTTCTTTTATTTCATCAATTGAAATTTTGTCATATCTAGCGATTACCATTTCTTCTCCAAGCTCTCCCAAAAATTGATAAAGATTGTAAGTAAAAGAATCGTAGTGATCAATTATTAAAATCATGATTTTCCTCCAAAAAAGCTTTTAGTTTATTAATGGTTTCTTCATATTCGTATTCAGGTTTGCTGTCATAAACAATACCTGCTCCTGCTTGAATATAGGCCATTTGATTTTTTAAAATCATTGTTCGAATAGCTAATGCAAAATCAAGGTTTCCATTAACGGATACATAACCGACTGCACCGGAATATACTCCTCGCTTTGAACTCTCTAATTCATTGATGATTTCCATCGCTCTAATCTTAGGTGCACCAGATACGGTTCCAGCTGGTAAGCAAGCAATAAGAGCATCAAGTGAAGTATGTGGCTTTTTTAATTGCCCGCTAACTTCGGAAACGATATGCATTACATATCTGTATCTTTCAACCGTCATATATTTTTCTAATTTGATTGTTCCAAACTCACAAACTTTGCCTAGATCATTTCTTCCTAAATCAACAAGCATTTTATGTTCGGCAAGTTCCTTCTCATCCTGTAATAAATCCCTTTCGATCATTAAGTCATGTTCATCCGTTTTCCCTCTTCGTTTCGTACCGGCAATTGGATTCGTTATGACTTGATTATCTTTAACTTTTATTAAACTTTCAGGGGAAGTACCAGCAACAACGCTATCACCAAAATCGATATAATACATATATGGTGACGGATTCTGGATTCGTAATTTTCGATAATAATCAAAGGGATTCCCTTCAAAATTTGCTCCCATTCGATGTGATAGAACAACTTGAAAAATATCTCCTTTTTGAATAAATGACTTTGCCTTTTCTACTTTGGACATATAGTCAGATTTACTAACTTCAGACTTGAAAGTAGAAAATACAACTGGTTTTACTTCCTCCTCTTGATTTGAGTTAGATAAAATTACTTGCTTATACTTCTGAATATCGCTCTTCAAATCTTCTAATGTTGTTTCATCGGAAAGCTTTATTCCAACCAAATGAATTTTCTGTTCCAAATGATCAAATACAATAATGACTTCAAAAAACATTAAATGGAGATCTGGCATTCCGATTACATCTTCCAACTCATCACCGATCTCTTCAAACTGGCGAATCGTATCATATCCTACATAACCAATTCCCCCACCAATGAAAGGGATATCCAAAACCTTTAAGCAATCCTGCTTTGGTATTAACTCTTTCAGTTTTAAAAGTGGATTTCCAACAAACTCTTCTTTTTGGCCATTTTTATAGATGATTTGGCCACTTTGATTTGTTCCAATCAATTCAAAAGCTGGTTTTGAACCAACAAATGAATAACGGCCAGAATCTTTATGCTTAAATGAACTTTCAAATAAAAACTTTTTACTAGCGGTCAATTTCTTAAATAATGAAATCGGTGTAAACAAATCCCCCATTATCGTTTCAATGATTATTTCTGCTTTGTTTTGTACTGACAATTTGTTCGACCTCCAAAATTTTAATATTTGAATATAAAAAAAGTCCCCTATACGCACAAAGATTGTGCATATAGAGGACGATTAGTTGCTACCGCGGTACCACCTCAGATTGGATCAGATTTATCTGAATCCCACTTTTCGGATACGGGAATTAGTTACTTAAATAATTCCGATACCCTATCCTTTTAACGGTGGAAATCCGTGCATCCCTACTTTATTGTTCAAGATGCCTCTCGTAAGCCCATTCGATAAAGGTTCCTGTATTAGACTCCCACCATTGTCTAACTCTCTGTGACATTCACCAATATTTACTCTTCTTACTCATCGATTTATAATTATTTAATTTTAAAGAAATACAAAAAGGGCCCCCCGTCTTAAAAAGGACGAGAGACCCGTGGTGCCACCTTCATTAGCTGATTAACAGCTCGCTTTGTCGGTATCCAATCAATTTTCCACTGAATACCCGTCTTTTGTAACGAGAAGACTACTCGCCAAAGCCTACTACTTATTTAAGGTTCGGTTTGAATGCTCGGAAGTCCATTCGCGATTACTTTCACACTGATTCGCACCAACCATCAGCTCTCTTTAGTTTCCGTAATCGTTACTACTCTTCTTCAACGCAAAGTATTTATGGATGTTCATTTAAATTAATTGTCCTTATATTATTATGCAAAAAATAAAAAGTCAATAAGTTTATATCTACAAGATTCGATTTTTCTTCTTTTTAGAAAACTGATATTATACGATTTTGTTAATCTAAAAAACGGAATCGCAAATGATTTTACTATGAGTCTTCATTGCATACACAACCTAATTTTGGAAAGAATAAACCCTATTAGACCTTCCATCAAAGAGGTATCAATATGAGAACCAATACAACAACAATTAATAACCCAAATAAAGAAGAAATTTTATCAAATAATCTTAAAAATAATATTGAAACAATTCAAGAATAATTAAGTCATACAGAAGATATAATTGTTAAGATTATTCATAAAAATACTCAGATGTTTGCCGTTTTGTTTCTTGAATCGATGATAAAAATTGAGGCACTTCAATCATTTATTATTGAACCTATTTTAAGAGAAACAAAGGATGAAACAGGCAATATCGTCAAATCATATGAGATTAAAAACTCAGCAAAGATCTCAGAATTAGGAGATAGTTTATTAGACGGATTTTGTCTAATTTTAGAAGAACATTGTTCAAATGGAATTCTAGCAGCAGCTTCAGATAAGGAACGTGCAATTACCGAACCTCCTAATGAACAAAATATTAACGGTGCTCACGATAGCTACAGTTAGAGCATTAAATATTGAAAACAAAGGTGGAGGACAGTTTGAAGTTAAGGACGAACTTGTTAAAGTAAAGCCGCCTAGTGCATCTGGATTGGAAATTGATCACTATTGGAAGCTAATTGTGACGCATTAGGAATTGGAGAAATCTTATCTAGCTCTTATCTTGATTTATGGAAAAAAATAAATTGGGACAAAGAATATAAGAATGTTAAATTCAAAACTTCCGTAAAAGCAAAAATTGATCGAACTGGACCTGTTTTTTAAGAATCATATTTATAATATTTCATTCACTTGAGCAACATAATGTAAGGATTTGAATCAACTGTTTTTAGGAGGAATCATACTTGATTATAGGTAAAAAAAATGATACATTCTTTGAAATGCTCTTAAATATTGCTAATAATGTAAATGAATGTTCTATTTATTTTGATGATTTTAAAATAAAAAATGCTACTGATTTAAAAACATTCTCTGCAGAAATGAAGGCTTATGAAACAAAAGGTGATACATATATTCATCAAATTATCGTAGAATTAAACAAAACATTTATAACACCAATTGAACGTGAAGATATACTAGAACTTGCTAATAAAATGGATGATGTACTAGACGGAATGGAGCAATGCTCAGCAACATTCGAAATGTACTCTATCGTTCAAATAGATGAATTCATGGTGAAGTTTGTTAAAAATATACGCAGTGCTGCGAATGAAATATTAAAAGCAATTCAATTACTTTCAAGGAAGAAATTATTAGAAATGCGCGTACATGCGATCCAAGTAAAAGACTATGAGTCACAGTGTGATGTGTTATTACGAACTTCCATTAAAGAGCTATTTAAAAATGAAAAAGATCCAATCAAAATAATTCAGTTCAAAGAGATTTATGAAATGTTAGAAGCAGTATCTGATAGTGCACAAGATGTAGCAAATACACTTGAACAGATTATTATGGGTAATGCGTAATTGAATAAATAGTAACTAAAAAATACAGCCTAATTAGACTGTATTTTTTTTATCTCTTCTTTACCCATTTATTTTTTCTCAGTCACTAATTCCTACTTTATTTCTCGTAATATTTCTTAACTAACTCAATAAATATTTCCATCGATTTTGTTTGAAGTTCGATTTTATCTGTGATAATTGAAAAATTACGTTGAATAGGTGTTCCCTTTACTTTTAGGTAATCAATGGTATTTAACTGCTTTTCTTTTTTTATTGCTAGCTCAGAAAGATAGGTAATTCCCATACCTGCTTCTACAGCTTCTTTAATTAATTGTGTACTACCAAATTCAATTATATTTTTAGGACGTATCTTTAATAATTCAAATAATCTTTCGGTCGCTTCCCTTGTTCCAGACCCTTCTTCCCTAACAATCCACGTTTCATTTTCAATTTGTTTCAATGTCACAGCTTCAATAGCATATATTTCACTCTTAGTTCCAGCTATAATATACATTTCATCATTTGCAAACGGCTGTATATTTAAATTTGTATGAATTGCTTCACCTTCAACTATACCAATATCAATTTGATAGCTTAGTGCAGCCTGAACAATTTCTCGAGTATTCCCTATCTGCACTGATGGAATGACATTCGGGAAAAGTCTCTTCATTTCCGCTAAAATTTGCGGTAATACATATTCCCCAAATGTATAACTTGCACCTATTTTCAGATGACCACTAGCCTCATTCATCAGGTCATTCACAAGTGTCGACATACGCTTGTATAAACTAGTTATTTCCTTAGCATGCAAATAAACAATTTCCCCAGCCTTTGTAAGCTGAACATATTTATTCGTTCTAATTAAAAGCTTTGCACCAACATGCTTCTCAAGCAATTGAATTTGCTGACTAACGGATGGTTGAGTCATATGTAACTCCTCAGCCGCTCTTGAAAAGTTTCTTTTCTCAGCAACCGCCATAAAAACTAAAAGAATTTGATCCATACTCTATCTCCTAGTATTAGATTTACTTATTATCAATATTATCATCATTTATTTTTCTTATAATAAGAAAATTGATAAAATGGGTAAAAAGAAAAAGACTGATTCAAAATGAATCAGTCTTCTTTGACGACTTAACTTTTCGAATTAAGTTAATTGCCAAGTACGCTAAAACCATAAAAACAAGATAAATTGACGCATAAAACCAGTATTCTTTATTGGTAAGTTTATTACTTAGGAGACTTAAAATGAAGAATATTGTCAATGAACCTAATAATAGCCCAATTAATGTTTTTAACCTCATTACGATGCACCCCATTATAGTAATTTAGAGTATATGAAAGAAACCCTTTTACAGACTATATAGTTCATTATTGGTAAGAATATTCCAATCTATCCTTTCTAAAGTGCAAAAGCTCTTTCTATACACTACTTCATATAAAAAAGACTGATTTAATCGGTCAACAGTCTGATACTTTTTTACTATATTGGACTCCGACATCAATTAGTTCACTTATAAATTCTCTAATATTTCCTACTAAGACACCACCATGTCCAGTACACATTACACTACTATCAAACTGATTTATTTTTTTTAGTCCACCTAGAAAATGATCTAAGTGTTCTGTTGAGACTCCACCATCTCTCAAATACTTAACCCACTCATTTCTAAGGTCATCTCCTTTAGATACTAGTCCATCTTTTGATAAAGGATCACCAAAGAAACACAAGAAATCACCCGTAAAAATTGTTTTTGATGGGCGATGATATAAAACGACTGAACCTGGGGTATGGTATCCAACTAAATCATACTCAAACTCCTTTATTACTTCATAAGCTTTTAGGTCATTACTAAACTGAGTTAATTCAAGTGAATCAATCAAATCATTATCATTTGAATGGATAAACTTCTTAGCATTTTTAAATATACTAGAGCCTTCAATATGATCCTCATGTCCATGTGTAGCTAAAAAGAGATGGACGTCTTCTGGTGTTTTCCCCAACTCAACCAGAGCTTTCCTAAGATACTTAGAGTGGATCCCTTTTCCTGAATCAATGAGAGTAACTCCATTATCTTGAATTATAAAATAGCAATTATTATATGATTTCCATTCGGTATCCCATATCGCTAAAGCGTATATGTTATCTACCACACGTTCAAAAGAAACTTCCACGTCTTCACCTCCAGAATAGATAGTATTCGATATTTAATTAAAAAATCGGTCTGAAATACCTGCAATATAGTGTTCTATATTTACGACTAATAACCTTTTATCAATATGTTATCTAGTCAATATGAATACATATTATGAAAGATTTCTCAAATTTAATGGGTCTTATCCACTACATCATAAATACATAAAACATAAATTTAACTTTTCAGAAAAAAAAGATTAGAAAATTAATATGCTATAATCTTTCTAATTTTATAAATATAGTCCTGGAAGGAGCGTTTATCGTGGAAAAAGAAGTAAATTTAAAGAAAAATATTGGCTTTTTCGTTTCAACGTCTTTAGTAATCGGTACAGTAATTGGTTCTGGTATCTTTATGAAACCTGGGATCGTACTGTCTACAACGGCTAACTCCACTATGGCTCTATTTGCGTGGATTATCGGTGGTGTTATTACACTAGCAAGTGGATTAACGATTGCTGAAGTAAGTGTAAAAATCCCGAGAACTGGTGGATTATATGCTTACATTGAAGAGGTTTATGGTGAGAAGTGGGGGTTTTTATGCGGTTGGGTACAAACCCTTATCTATGGACCAGCTGTTATGGGTGCTCTTAGTCTTTATTTTGGCTCTTTATTAGCAGATTTTTTCGGTTTTCAGGGAAGTAGTAAAGTTATTGGTATTATCACGATTGTATTACTTGGTAGTCTAAACATACTAGGCACTCAACTTGGTGGATTTATTCAAACAATCTCTACTGCTGGTAAACTAGTTCCTATTATTTTAATCGCTGTTTTTGGTATTCTTCAAGGGGACGTATCAGTTTTTAATGCAGAGAGTGGTAGTTCTACTCAAGCACTTAGTATGGGCGCAGCAGTATTAGCGACTTTATGGGCATATGATGGATGGATGAATGTAGGTTTTATGGCAGGAGAAATGAAGAATCCTTCAAAGACTCTTCCTAGATCAATTATTTCTGGTATTGTAATTGTTATTTTAGCTTATCTTTCTGTTAATATCGCAATGCTACATGTTTTATCTGCAAATAAAATTGTTGAATTAGGTCCTAATGCAGCTACTGCGGCAGCTTCTTCTCTATTTGGTAGTATTGGTGGAAAAATTCTTGCCATCGGAATTTTAATTTCTATTTTTGGCTGTTTAAATGGCAAAATTCTTACATTCCCAAGGGTTACATTTGCGATGGCAGAGCGAAACTTCCTACCTGGTTCAAAAGTATTATCAAGTATACACCCAAAATTTAATACGCCAGTAGGCTCAACAGTTTTCCAAATAGTTTTAGCATTAGCAATGATGATATTCTGGAACCCAGATCGACTTTCTGATATGGCTATATTTGCAGTTTTCTTATTTTATGGACTTGCATTTAATGCAATCTTCCTATTACGTAAAAAAGATAAAGGTGGAAATAAATTATATAAAGTTCCTTTATACCCTATCACTCCGATTGTGGCAATATTAGGTACGCTTTATATCATCGGTAGTACGATTATAAATGCACCAATAGATGCACTTGTCTCAATTGGTATTGCAATTGTTGGTTTACCTGTTTATTGGAGACTAAAATCGACTATTAGAAGCGAAGAAAAATATAAGGCAAGTTAATAGATAAGAATATTTTAGATTAATAAAAAGCAGGTAAAAGACTTCAAAATCTTTTACCTGCTTTTTTATGTTCTCTATTATTTATGTGCAAAAAATACTAATTGAACTAAGAATAATACTGCAAATAGATAAACAAATGGATGTACGTCATTAAATTTACGTTTAACGATTTTCATAATCGGATAAGAAATAAAGCCTAAAGCAATACCGTTTGCAATGCTTGATGTTAATGGCATACTAACGATGACTAAAAATGCCGGGAATGCTTCTTCAAAATCATCCCATTTAATCTCGGAAATACTCTTAATCATAAAACACCCAACAATTATTAAGCTAGGTGCTGTAATTGCGGCAACTTCTGATACGGAACCAATCATTGGGCTAAAAAATGCTGCGATTATAAATAGGACTACAACGGTTAATGATGTTAAACCAGTTTTTCCACCAGCACCTACACCAGCAGATGATTCTACAGTTGCAGCAGTCGGACTTGTTCCTAACATTGCACCAACGATTGTTCCAATTGAATCAGCAGAGAACGCACTTCCTCCCTTTTCTAACTTCCCATTTTTGATAAGACCTGCTTGTTTAACGATCGCTAGTAAGGCTCCTGTTGTATCGAATAACATGACAAGTAAGAATGAGAAAATGACACTATAAAGTCCGTATTCTATAATGTCTTTCACTGAATCAATTGGGTTGTAAACTAAAATTCCTTTTGGTAAATGAGGCATAGCAACAAAACCATTTGCAAAATTTAACTGACCTGTAAAATATGCAATTAGACCTGTCGTAATCATCCCTAGAAACAACGCACCATTTAAGTTAAGTGCCATAAATACGATTGTTATTAGTAAACCGATCAATGTAAGTGCAACTTTAGGTGAACTAAAATCACCAATTTGAACTAGATTAGTAGGGTGATCTGCGACAATACCTGATAAACGTAAGCCAATAAAGGTAATGAACAAACCAATTCCAGCAGCAATTGCATGCTTTAAGTTAGCGGGAATTGCTTGAATCAATTTTGTTCGGAAAGATGTTAAAGAAAGTAGTAAAAATAAAATTCCGGTAATAAAAACAGCAGAAAAACCTACTGAGTATGGGAGATTATGTCCCCCAATTACAGAATAAGTAAAATAGGCATTTAACCCCATTGCAGGCGCTATAACGATGGGATAATTAGCGATTAATGACATTGTTAAAGTACCAATAATGGTAGCTAGAATAGTAGCTAAAAATGCCTGGTTAAACGGCACACCTGCATCCTTTAAAATCATAGGATTGACAATAATGATATACGCCAAAGTTAAAAATGTAGTTAAACCAGCTAATACTTCAATTTTAACTGAAGTATTTCGTTCTTTAAGTTGAAACATACGATGACTCCTTTATTATATTAAAATAAAAAAACTACCCGCTTTTTATGAGAAAAAGCAGGCAGTTTTACATTGTAAAGAAAACAAAAATCCAGAGCTCTTCCTCATAGTCTAGCAGTTTACGGGCGCTAGGTAGAAACTCTTGAACCTTATTTTCAAGTTTATATGAGAAAATATTAATATATTTTTTCTATCATACGACCTGCCTTAGAGTCTGTCAATAAAAATCATTTTTGTTATATAATTTAGAAAATAATATAATGAATGTGGATAAAATAGTAAACAACAATAATTTAAAAGGACTTTTTAGGAATAGTCGAATGGTATTCTCAATAAAAAGCTATATATGTTATTCTGAAAGTATAATTAAGAATTTAAGGGGTTGTTTAACATTCGTTTAAATAAATTTATTAGTGAGTCTGGTAAGGCTTCGAGACGTGGAGCGGATAAGTTAATTAGTGAAGGACGAGTAAAATTAAATGGTAGAGTAGCAAAAGTCGGCGATCAAGTCGAACCTGGTGATGAAGTAATTGTAAATGGTGAACATATTAGACTGGCTCGAAATCATGTATATATAGCCTTGAACAAGCCAGTTGGTATAACAAGTACTACTGAAAAAGGTGTAAAAGGGAATATTGTTGATCTCGTAAACCATCCATTACGTATCTTTAATATCGGAAGATTGGATAAGGATTCTGAAGGTTTGATTCTCCTTACAAATGATGGCGATATTGTAAATGAAATTTTACGAGCTGAAAATAGGCATGAAAAAGAATATATCGTTTCAGTAGATAAACCAATAACTGCTGAATTTTTAACTAAAATGTCTGAAGGAGTAAAAATATTAGGTACTAAAACACTTCCATGTGAAGTTAAACAGCTTTCGAAATTTGATTTCCAAATCATTTTAACACAAGGTTTAAACCGCCAAATTCGTCGAATGTGTGAAGCGCTTGGATACGAAGTCTATCGATTACAAAGAACAAGAATTATGAATATACATCTAGGCAATCTACCAATTGGCCAATGGAGAGACTTATCTAAGAAAGAAAAAACACAGTTATTTAGAGAATTAAATTACGAACCAAATGAATGGTGAACTAAAAAAAAAGACTGTTTCAATTTAATTGAATTAGTCTTTTTTTGCTCAATTAAGAGTATGCAAAATATTAGTATGACTGAATTCCTATCAAAAAAAGAAACTACTATTAAGTAAAATTTAATAGTAGCTTCTTTTGGGTATATGATTATAAGCCTAATTGACTTTTAATCGTTTCTAACGTTTGGTTATTATAAATTGTTTTCGGTGTAGGTGCATTTTGTACTGATGGATTTTGCTTTAAGTAATTTTTCTCAATTAAAGCAAAATCTTTTGCATCTACTGTTCCGTCGAAATTGATATCTGCATTTCGATTGTTTGTTCCCCAATTAGTTTGAACGTAAAGTGCATCTTGTACATCGATTACATTGTCTTGGTTAACATCTCCACCAATTAAGCTAATGTTAGTTGTTTCTGATTTTCCATATAATACGCCTTTGTATTCAAAACCAAATTTTTGAGAATTCTTCGTAATAAAGTGTCCTGGTACATTTACTTCAAACGTATATGCATCTTTACTTAATGCAAGTGGTTCAAGACTAAATTTACCTCTACTAATTAAATTAGTAGCGTCTAGACTAAAATCACCGTTTGTTACTTTAATTGTAGCTCCTACTTTTTTCCAATCGCGAGATCCTAAATAAGGTGTTTGACCTTCTTCTTGAACTAAAAACCCTTCAGGAATAATATTTCCTTGAACTCGGTTAAATCTTGGTTTTAATTGGAATCGTTTACCAGCATTTAACAACTTCACTGCTTGTCCGTTAGCATCCACTATATTAGCAGATGGGTTAATGTAACCAATTGGATAGAAAAGTTGGTCCTGTACTTTTACTTTTATATTTACTACTTCTGAGCGATCGAATACTGTATTCTCTTTAAACGTTACTTTGATTTTATTACCAATTACTTGAATACTTGCTTTATCCTTAAATTTTTCAGTTAAAGCAGCGTCTACAAGATTTACATATGGAATCCCTACAGCTTGTGCATCATCAAAATTCCAAGTTGCTTCTTTTACACCTTGTAAGTTGTCTAATACTAGAGAGGCAGACAAGATATCTCCTGATCTAGCTAGTTCTACATTATGTTTAGCGTATGAGACAGGTGTACCTTCTTTAACGAAATAGTATTCTTTCCAGTTTGCTTGATTTCCAGCTGCATCATAACCAATTAAATTGTATGATAGTGCTGGAGCATTTTCATCCATTTCTACTTCATCAACCCACTTACCGCTCTTGTCCATATGGATTGGACCCTGAGGAATAGGGAATCCATAAGTATAAACTGCAAAGTTTGATGTTTCGTCTAAATTAATACCTGCTTGCTGCATTTCTGTTAAAGCAGCGTCTTTTACTTCCATTTCAAACGGATAAGTCTTTTGTCCTGGCTTGTACTCAATAAAAGGTGAATCACCATCTAGAGAACTTTTTACTGTTGGTGTATCAATATCAATAAAGATATCATCAGATTTAATTTTCTGTTTTCCATTTGGTAATGTTGTTATGAATTTCAATTTATAATGTCCAGGTTTAGCCTGACTCACTTCGGTTGATACAGGTTGTTTTTTATCACCTGTAAACTTGTAATATGCCCCATAAAATGCTTGTTGTATGAAGTAATCTACATCTGTCGTTGCACTTTTCATATTAAGCGTGCCAACAAGTCCTAAATCTTGATTTGTATTAGCGTCTTGTAATACGACATCTAAATTGTCAACTGGAGAACCTAAATTGAATTTTAATGATGTTACAAATGTTTTATATGAATCATATGTTCCGTAATACAATGGAGAGATAGCATGTGATGATAGGCTAAGAGTATCAAAGCCTTCATCTGATTTCTTAAAACTAAATGGAATACGATATTGCTCTGTTTTATCTTCACTATTTGTTAATAAAACATAGCCTTCATAATAACCTATTTTTGCTGTAGATGGGACAGTTAATGTTGCTTTTACTGTTTTAACCGTGTTCTTATCCACTTTAATTGAATTACTAATATCTAGAACAACCCCGTTCTCTTGTAATCCATTCTTACCATTTGCATTATCCACTACTTTTACATCAAATGTTTTCTTTTTATCGCTATTGTTTTTAAACTCAATGTCTTTCTTTACTTTTAATTCTGAGTCATCTTTGACAACTTGTTTACCGAAACTTAACCCGCCAGTTTCATTTTTTGCATTTATTAAATCGTTGCCGACCGGGATTAATGTTTCATCTTGTACTTTTATTTCTGTTTGAGTGTGAAGAGCTTGATATGGATCTACACGACCTGCTCCTACTTCAAACACGCTATAATTTCCATTTAATTTATCAGCAGTATTCATCAGGATTGATTTAACGTCTGCTGGCTGAAGGTTTGGATTCTGTCCGATTAATAATGCCGCTACACCAGCTGCAAATGGTGATGCCATAGACGTTCCATCCAATCGTTGATATGCATATCTATAGTCTTCTGGTGTATCATGATTTGCAATATATGAAGGAACCGTAGATAGAACACTTACACCAGGCGCTGTGATTTCAGGCTTCATTTGGAAGTTACCTTTAACTGGTCCTCTTGAGCTAAAGTCCGCTAGCTTATCACCTTCAGTAGTCACTTCTTTTAAATTTGTAAAAGTAAATGTTGTATTTCCATTTGCATTTTTTGCCTTTAATTCTTCTCCTGCTTTCTTTGTCATTGAGAATGCAGGAATATATTCCATTGACTCACCTAAGTTAGATCCAACATGTCCATCAACATTGTTGTACATAATGACAGCTTTTGCTCCGTTTTGCTTTGCAAACTTCACTTTATCAACTAGTGCAAAATTTCCACGTTGAACGAAAGCAATTTTCCCGGCAACATTTTTATTTTTGTAATCATTTAATGTTCCTAATCCAACATCTACTAGTTCAAGAGATTTTCCTTCCAAACTATTAAAGCTATCAGCAAAGCTTCTAGCCATACTTACAAGATCAGTTGACCATCCACCTGCTACTTTTCCATCAAATGTTGTAATTGAAGTTGGAACATCACTAGCTCCAACCGTTAGAGCAAATGCTGCCGTACCTGGTGATCCTAAAGTATACGCTTTAGGTCCACTGTTACCTGCAGAAACCACTGCCGTTACACCATTTAATACTGCATAGTTTATTGCAGTACTACTTGGATAATATGGATTGTTAATAGCTGCACCTAAAGAAAGGTTAATAACATCCATTCCATCTTGAACTGCTTTATCAATCCCAGCAAGTATATTTTCAGTTGATCCAGTTCCATAAGGACCAAGTACACGGTACATATATAAATCAGCATCAGGTGCAACACCTTCTACTGATACTCCATTTTCACCTTTATTTTGTCCTACAATTGTTCCCGATACATGTGTACCATGCTCAGTATAGTATGAGCCATTACCATTAGTTTCAGGCTGTTTTGATGCCTGCCAGTCCTTGTATGTAGCTTCCATTGGGTCATTATCATTATCTACAAAATCGTATCCCCCTTTAAAAGCGTCTTTTAAATCAGGGTGGTTATAGTCAATACCAGTATCTAGTACCCCTATTTTAACTCCTTTACCTGTTATACCCTCTTTATGTAACATATCCACATTTAAATAAGAAATGCTATCTACTGATGTAGTTGTTTTACTTGCAATATCTGTTGGTACATCTTCTTTAACTGGATCTACATTAAAAGTTACATCTTTATAAATCGCTTTAACAGCATCTGATTTTAAAAGTTCTTTCACTTGATTTGCAGGAAGTGTAATCGCTGCACCATTAAATGCTGTTTTATACGTTTTTGTAATAACAGGAGCGTTTTTCTTTTCCTTAACCTTAACGAACTTTCCTACATCTTCTTTAAAAACCTTGTGCTCTTTGTCTACTTGTTCTTTTGCTGATTCTTTAGTTAATGACTTCCCATCAATTGCAGCTTCTAATACCGCAACATTACTTGGATCTGAATTAAACTGAACGATGACAGAGACATTTTTATCAGAGTCCAGTTCACCTACTTGAAAGCCTTGAAGACCTTCTTGACCGTTTAGTTCTAATTGTTTTAATGCTTCTCTTTGCTCTGGTGTAATTGAAGCTAAAATTTCTTCTGCTTTAGAAGTTGCCGCATTTGCCGTTAAGTATGACTTTGCACTGAAAGGTGAAATAAGCAGACTTGTTGAAAGGGCAAGTACTGCCGAGTGCTTTGCCAATGTAGTTACCTTCATAAACTTCATCCCCCATTTTTCTATATATAGTTGAAAAATTCTTACTATTTAAATAGTAATCGCATTTAGGGAAAAAGCATATTGTGTTATTTTTAATCGAAATTTCGGTCATTTTGTAGGATTTTTTTCCTAAAAAGCATTGAAATTTGAAAGGAAATTTCATTAAATATTAAAAAAGCATGAAATTTTTCTTAAAAATTTGTGTTATTTTTATTTTGAAATGAAAGTATTTGACTTTACCAAATTCTAGTTATAATGAAATTAATAGGTATTTCAAAGTCTTTGTACTTTCTAGTTTCTTAGATTTGCGTTAAAAGAACATTCGCAAATTGTAGGAATGTAATCTTGCACTGACGTAAAAAACTTCGTAGTTAATCATCTGGAATTAGAAAAGGAGAGAACATATGCTTGAAGGCGAGATCATTAAATTTTATCGAAAAAAAGCGGGATTGACCCAAGAGGAATTAGGAAAAGACATTTGTACCGCTACCCATGTAAGTAGAATTGAAAGAGGGGAAACTCGATATTCTGAAGAAATTATACAATTGTTCTCTCAACGTCTTCAGATTGACATTAAAAATGAGATAGCCGCTGTTCAAAATATCGAAAAGAAACTTCAAAAATGGCATAATGCAATCATATTAGAGCGAATGAAGGATGTCATACTAATTAAAGAAGAACTAGAAAGCATTCACTATATAAGTGCGTCTAACTATGCTATCTATTTCCAGCTTTTATTAGCCAGATATTTTATTTTATGCAAAAACATTGAAAAAGCAGATCGTATTATTAAACGGATTGAAAAAGATTCTCCTCCTATGTCGACTTATGAAAAGAACTTATTTCATCATGTAAGAGGAATATATTATTTAACTCAATATACACGACTAGAAAATGTAAACAGGCAAATTGCACTACAAGAATTAAAGAAGGTCAATATAGAGGAATATGGAAATAAGGAATATTATTATCATCTTGGGTCAGCCTATCATTGGACTCAGTCTAAAGTTATGGCATATTTCTACGGTGAGAAGGCATTTAGATATTTTAATAAAACAAATAATTACGCAAGAGCAATTTTGGCAGAATCCTTAATGTTAGTGCAATTAAAAGACAGTACACAACTAGATTTTGAAGAAATTGTAGTAAGGTATGAAAGTTTAATTGAGCATAGCGAGGCTTTAGGTCTTTTTGATAAAAGAGGAATGATCTTACATAATTTAGGTCTAATGTATTTTTGGAAACAAGACTTTAAAAATGCACATATCTTTTATAAAAAATCCGTTGAAGAAGCTGATAAACAATCCTTACTTTATTTAAATCGTTTGTATAACTATTTAGATAATGCAGAAGAAGGGAAGCTTTTAACAAAGAATGAATTGCTAAATGAAGCAAATGAAGGACTTGCCCTTTCAGAAAAGGCAGCGAATGATTTATATATTATTCTCTTTACTCTTCTAATTTTACGTTTTAATGAAAAATTTGATGAATATTACGATTACATGGAACAAATTGCATTTCCTTTCTTTAAGAGTCACCATCATGTCACACATGCAATAAAGTATGCAAAACTGCTTTACAACTACTATGTTAAAACTAAACAATATGAAAAAGCTGTTCATACTGGGGATATGTTTATTAATGGCCATTAGAAAAAATGGATATGGCTATTAGCTAAAAGGGACTGATACTATGGATTCAGTCCCTTTAAATTATTCCTAAAGTCTATCATTGCAGTAAAATTAATGTACAAGTAAGTCCTTCTCTAACTGATTGTATTCATCAAGAATTAAACTAATTAGCTCAATACAATCTGATAATTCTGAATATTTAACAAGCAACTCTTCCACAGAGTGATCTTGGAGGTAGCTTTGTATTTCAACTGCTTCATGATCATCATTATTTTTATAGAATAAAGCAACTGCAATTGCTTTAACTAAATAGTTAGGTGTTATCCCAAAGTTTATTAACTCTCTTGCTGGCTTAATAAAACGGTCATTTGCTCCTAATTTGCGAATTGGAGAACGAGCAACACGAGATAATTCATCTGAAATATATTCATTATCGAATCTACCTATTATTTTTTTTATATAAGCGTTATGTTGATCTAAGTCAAAGTTATATTTTTTAACTAATAACTTACCCGTTTCATCTAAAATAGAACTAACAGTATTTCTAATATTTTCATCAGAAATTGCTTCTTTAATCGTTTTATATCCGTAGAAATTGCCTAAATATGCAGTCGCTGCGTGACCTGTGTTTACGCTAAATAGTTTTCTTTCAATATAAGGAAGTAAATCCTCTACATAAGTTACACCATCAATTGCTGGAACCTCTCCTATCAGTTTTGATTTGTCAATTACCCACTCATAAAAAGGTTCTACTGACACTAATAATTTATCTTCATGACTTTGAATTGGTACGATTCGATCTACTGCAGCATCTGGAAAACTGACCGACTGTTCAGTTTTTTTCTTCTGAGATAATGTCATATTTAAATAAACTTCATCTCTTAAAAAAGAACTTCCACCTATCATATTTTCACATGCAATTATATTTAACGCTTTCTCTGAATTCTGAACTTTTTCAATTAATCCCTCTGCAATTAGCTTTGCTATTTTAGGAAGAATTGAGGGACCTACTGCTGTTGTTACGATATCAGCCTGTGCAATTACTTTTACAACTTCTTTTGGATCCTTCAGGCTGTTAATACCTCTTACATTTGTTATCTTTATTTCTTCCTGAGTACGGTCTGCTAGCATGACAGTATATGATTTCTTCTCATTCAATTGATCAATAATCTCTTCGTTTACATCAACGAAGCAAATCTCATACCCTGCCTTGTGTAATAATTGTCCTATAAATCCTCTTCCAATATTTCCTGCGCCAAAGTGTACAGCTAACATCTTACTCCTCCTCACTAAACATTAAAATTAGTTCCTCTTCTGATGTGGCTGCAATCAATTTATGTACATTTTCTTCCTCTGAACAAAGGATTGCAATTTGAGATAACAGATCAAGATGCTCATTATCTTTGCCTGCAATACCAAATACTACCTTTACAATATTTCCGTTCCCAAAGTCTACTCCATTAGGAATTTGAAGAATCGAAATTCCAGATGAGATTACCTCTTGTTTTGACTCCTCAGTTCCATGTGGAATCGCAATAAAGTTCCCCATATAAGTTGTTAAAGACTCTTCTCTTTCGATCATA
Organism: Gottfriedia acidiceleris; assembly: GCF_023115465.1. Classification (NCBI taxonomy): domain Bacteria; kingdom Bacillati; phylum Bacillota; class Bacilli; order Caryophanales; family Bacillaceae; genus Gottfriedia; species Gottfriedia acidiceleris. Next base: position 4,368,802 of record NZ_CP096034.1, read on the forward strand.
CTATCAATATAATTTTCTTTTACATAACCGTTTTTTACTAAAAGATTTCCTGCTAAACGAATGGCTTCATCTTTTGTTTTTACATCTATATTTAATAAAACATTATCTGTTGGTAATACTGTCTGAATCATTACTTAATCCCTCAATTCTTAAATCTTTTTTGTAAATTTTCATATAATGCATAGCTTAATTTGTTATATATATTTGTATAGTTATTAGATGTAAAAATTTGTGTTGATTCTTCATCTTCAATAATTGTTGAACTAATTTTACTCAACACCTCTAACTGACCTGTTTGGATTTCAACTGGAGCTAGTAATAATAATAATGTATTGATTTTTATTGACGAGTGGTCCATTGCTTTGACTACCATAGGATCATGTAGCAAAAAGGATAAAAACACTGGTTGCGTAACATATTCTGAACGACAATGGTACAGTGCTATGCTTGTTCCTGGTATTCCGAGTCCCCCCTTCTTTTCTCTTTCTGTGAGTTGATTAGTTACCTCAAAATAATCACCTATTAATCCCCTAACATTTGCTTGTTTGCATACTTCCAATAATAAAATAGAAGAGGTTGGAATAAACGGTAGTGAAATTGTCTCAAATGTATTCAAAATATGGAGTACTGTTTCTGAGTACTGATGAACTACTTCAAGATTTTGTTTAATTATTTCTGGCGTTTCTAGCTTGATCTGCTTTTGAAACTTTTTGTTATGGAGCTTTTTTAATAAAGTTGCTTCCGTTGTAAGAGAGTTGCGTTTTATTTCATCACGAATCTGCTCAGCCTCATTCTTTGGCAATAAAGGGTTTACGGTAATATATTTTTTTGTAAATCCCGGCATCTCAACTGTAGATAAAATAATGTCATAAAGTTCAATTTGAATGTTTCTTAAGTTCGCTAAAGACGATACTTCGATCTCCGTTATTTCCTTTATCTCTTTTTTGATTCGACTCGCTAACATTTTAGAGGAACCGATCCCACTTGAACATAATACAAGCGCCCTAACTTCTTTACTGTTATCATAGATTACTTGAGATGAACCAAAATGTAGGACAAGATATGCGATTTCCTCAGTTGGAAAAACAATCTTTGGAAAAGCTTCTTTTAATCCTGTTTGAATGCTCTTAAACATTGCAGGATAATCCTCTTGAATTTGACTTGCTAAAGGATTATTTGCATCTAGTTTTTTTTGAATTCGATAGATTGCTGGTTCAATATGAGTAATTAGTCCTTCAAATAAGGCTTGGTCTTCTTCAAAATTTATTTCAAGTTCCTTCGATACATAATTGATTAGCTTTTTTGAGCCTATGACAATTTCCGTACTGCTCTCTTTTAGCCAATCATTTTTCTCTTGACGCTGTCTTGCACCTAATAAATGCATCGTAATATACCCTTTTTCAGCACTTGGGATATTAACTTTAAACACTTCTTCTAATTCGTTAACAATCTGACTTGCGATATTAAATTCTTTAGTGTTACTTAATTCCTCAAGTACCACCTGATCCATTTTTACTACTTCGCCTTGAATAATTCTTTCGATAGCAAGAGATAAGTGAATTGTAAATGTCATAAACGCACTATCAGCTAGAGAATAAGGTAATTGTTGTTCAATATCCCTGATCATTTTTCCAATCATGGTGAGTTTTTCTAGTTTTATTATTTCTAATAATCCATTTGTGAATCTATTCTTTGATTCATATTCATCTTCCACTACAGATAAAAACTCATATTCATTTAATTGCTGTGCGATTAGATGTCCTAGGGCCTTTCTTTTTTTTCGTTCTGAACCTAGTAAAGCAATGCCGTACCCTTTCTTTCTTATAAGATCCAAATCGAAGTCTTTTAACCATTCTTCTACTTTATTGAGGTCGTTACTAACTGTAGCAACAGTAACATGTAAATCATTTGCTAGTGAGCTTAGTTTAATAGATTCTGGTTCTTTTAATAAGGAACATAGAATTAACTCCTGTCTTTCTTTTTGAGTAAACTCCTGCCCACTTTTTAATATTGTAATTTGGAGCTCATTTTTTTGCTCAGGGGTCCCTTCTAAATACATTCCAACACCTAATACCTTTTTTAAGAAAAGGTTATGAGCAGAGGCAATACTTTTAACCCCTTTTAGTTCCCGTTGCACGGTTCGGCTACTAACATTTAATTTCTCTGCAATTTCTTGAACATTAATTCCGTTTGGGTGAACTAACAACAAATTAATGATTTCTCTTTCTCTTGCTGATATATACATATATACCTCTTTAAATTTTTTATTTTATTAAAGAATTCACTAATTCATCATACTTCGGACTATTTAAGAAGTTCTCTACTGAGATATGAACTGCATTCGGTACTTTTGCTTTTGCTCGATCAGTTAAATCTTTATGAGTTATGACAACATCTACATCATTTGGTAAATTATTAATTGCTACATTCGTAACCTCTAATTCTATCCCTGCTGTTTTTACCTTTTTGCGTAATATTGATGCCCCCATGGCACTTGATCCCATACCAGCATCACAGGCAAAAATAATTTTTTTCACTTCTTTAATAATACCAAGAGAACTAGCTACTTCTTTTTCAGTCTGTAATAAACTAGCTACTTTACTTTCCTTACCTTTTAAAACTTGTGTTTTTTGAGCTGCTCTTTCTAAATCTTCATCTGATGAAATTAACTTTGATGATTTTAGAACTACAGCTGAAACAATAAATGATACTGCTGTTGCAACAAGTACACCCGCAAGGATTGGTAAGTATCCTCCTTTTGGAGCCATTGCTAATATTGCTATAATACTACCTGGAGAAGCTGCTGCTACTAGACCTGCGCCTAATATATTAAAAGTAAGTGTACCAGCTACCCCACCAGCGATAACCGAAAAGATTAATAAAGGTCTCATTAAGATATATGGGAAATAAATCTCATGTATCCCACCTAAGAAATGGATAATCACTGCTCCTGGCGCTGTTTGTTTAGCTGTACCTTTACCGAAGATCGTATATGCTAATAGTACACCTAGGCCCGGTCCTGGATTAGCTTCTAGTAAGAATAAAAGCGACTTTCCAGCTGATTTTGCTTGCTCAAGACCAATTGGACTTAAAATTCCATGGTTTATTGCATTGTTTAAAAATAAGATTTTTGCTGGTTCAATAAATATGTTTGCCAAAGGAATGACATTTGCTTTTACCATCATATCTACACCGTTAGCTAATGCTTCTGTTAGCGTCGAAACAACTGGATTAACACCTATTAAGCCAATTATTGCTAAAATTGCTCCTAAAATACCTGCTGAGAAATTATTAACTAACATTTCAAATCCTGACTTAACTTTTCCTTGTATAGCTAGGTCAAATTTCTTAATAGCCAAACCGCCAAGTGGTCCCATAATCATTGCGCCTAAGAACATCGGCATCTCTGCACCAACAATTACCCCCATTGTTGCAATTGCCCCAACAACTCCGCCTCGAATATCATGGACCATTCTTCCTCCAGTAAAACCAATTAGCAATGGTAATAAATAAGTAATCATTGGACTTACTATTACCGCCAACTTTGCATTAGGGATCCATCCAGTTGGTATAAACAGTGCTGTTATTAATCCCCATGCAATAAAAGCACCAATGTTTGGCATTACCATACCACTTAGAAAGCTACCAAAGCGTTGAATTTTTACTTTTATATTTTTATTTTTATCTGTATTCAAAATCTTACCTCCCCTGTGAAGCTTATATACAAATGATAAAACGCTTACAGTTCTAAAACAATGAAATGAATATTCATATTTGTCGCTTACTAATGTGACAAAATTTAAAAGAGCTCAAAAAAATTACCATTTCTATAATCACTACTTTTAATAGAATGCTAGATTTCATCCACCTGAGCAATAGGTCTCTAAACACACCTAAAAACATGCCACACTACCTATAAAAACACCATTACATTAGACTCATAAACTGGTATAAAAAAGGAACATATTCAAGTTATGAATATGTTCCTTTTGATTTTATATTGTAGAAATGAAAGCTTCCAATCTACTACTCTTATCCGACCTGTCCACTATATTTAGATTCTTCTTCTGGGAATAAGAATCCTAACTCATGGTGTTCACCTTCATAAACTGATGATTGAGTTATACGGATTTCAGAATTTAAATCAACTACTTCTAATTTACAGTACGCACGGTTAATTTGTAGTGCTTCATAAAACTCATTAACAGTAGAGACGTTTTGACCATTTACTTTTGTAATGCTTTCGCCTACTTTAATGTTCATTTTATCCGCTACAGAGTTTGGTAAAATCCCTAATACAATTAGGCCAGTTGATTTAACTGTAAAGTAAGATGGTGTATTAATATCTTTATTTTTATGAATATAGTTTATAGCTTCTCGTCCCACTACTGCGATTGCTACTGCTATAAATGCTACAAAACCAATAAAATAACTTAATATTCCACCTGCACAAACTATAATTGCTAAAGCTACTATTTGTTTACCGACAAGCTTAATGGATTCCTTTGGTAACATTCCTTGAATTAACTGGTAAAATCCAATTCCAAATGGTACACAAAGAATCGAATACCCACTATCACCTAAAGCAAATGTAGGCCACCATGAATAGTCACTAATGATCGAACCACTTGGTATTAGTAAAAATAATGGCACCATCCATAATCTATTTGCCTCATGTGCCCCTACTCTTTTTCCACGTTTACTCTCAATAAATAAAGGAGTTGTATGATTTGCAGCATTACGTTGAACTAAAATTCCTTCAGCTAATAAAAGTAAAGCCAATAGAATCGTTATGGCAGGAAGCATCGCATTCAGATCATTCGGTATAAAGTTTTTCAACAAAGGTAATGAATCTTGCCCTCTATTTAGTAATGGCAGAGCTACTAAAGCTAGTCCAAAAAGATAAGCAGGAGACATCCATCTGAATTGTAAAACTAGTGCACAAATAATTGTTAATACACTTAGTAAATAAACCATTTCAATCGGAATGCTTATTCCAGCTACCAATGTGATAACTGAAAGAATTAATCCGATCAGTAATCCATACCATAGTGACGTTTTCCACTCGAACGTTACATTAAAATTTCGAACCGAAAAATGTTTACGTTCCCTTTTTACACGTAAATTGCCACAGAAAATTGATGCGATAAAAAATATATAAGTAAATGGATTTAAAAATAGTTTACCTAATCCAACCAATAGTTCAGATAATAAATTTGACCACATAACATTCACCACCTTTTTATATAATAGATTGATATACTTATGTTATCGGTTTATTAATATTTTTTCAAAGAGAATATGCTACAAAACAATAAAAAAAGCACACTTCTCCATAAAGTGTACTTTCGACATACTAAACTAAAACTCCTGCATGGATTGTAATTTCCAATCTATTTCCCGGGAATTATGTCAAATGAGGACGAAATAAATTTCGTCCTCTAAACTGGACTTTACTATACAAAGAGGACAATATAAAAATGTCCTCTTTTTGTAGTATTATTGAGCCACCATATCTAAAGCTTTTTCTAACTGAAGGTCATTCTTTTCATCTTTAATTTTATCAATTAATGACGATTCAAGTTTTTCAGAAGTTAGAGGATCAATCTCACCGTTAACAGTAATTCCAACAGCTTTTTGATAATTCTTAACTGCTGTCTCTGTTTGCTTGCTGAAATATCCATCTTTACGGCCTGGGTCGTATCCTAAACCTTTTAACATGATTTGCGCTTGTTTAATATTTTCATCATTATCATCGAATTTAAATGTTTTCTTTTTATCAATTGGTGTAGCGTAGAAATAATCAGGTTGTTTCACAGCCACATCTGGTTTAATTCCTTTTTTGTGAATCCAAGTACCATCTGGAGTTAACCATTTAAATTGTGTTAACTTTATATTGCTACCATCTTTGAAATCTAATGTAGATTGTACAGTACCTTTACCAAAAGATTTTTCACCAATTAATTCATAATGTCCTGCTTCACTTAATGCCGCTGCTAAAATTTCAGCCGCAGATGCACTTCCTTTATCAATTAATACATCAATTGGATATGGTTTCGCTTTATTTAATTTAGTATAGTACTTTTCACGTTGGCCATTTCTATTTTCAACTTGTAAGTATGGCTCACTTTTTACAACTAATTCTTCTAAAACGCCTTCTACAGCTTGTAAGTACCCCCCAGGATTTCCACGAACGTCAATTGTTAATCCTTGGATATTTTGATCCTCTAGCTTTTTCAATTCTTTCTTAAACTCGTCAGCTGTTTTTTCATTAAACGAGGTAATATGAATATAACCAATTTTTTCGTTGTTTACGTCTTTCACTGAACTAAATACTGTATACATTGGAATATCATCACGTTTAATTGTAAATTTAATTGGATCCGGAACTCCTGGACGTTTTACTTCAATCGTAACATTTGTTCCTTTTTTTCCACGTATCTTTAGCACTGCATCATATTGAGATAAACCTTTCACACTTTTACCATCAACTGATAAAATTTCATCCTTTGGTTTCAGACCAGCCTTTTCCGCAGGAGAGTTCTTAATTGGAGAGACAATAATTAGTTTTTCACCGTCTTTAGAAACTTCCGCTCCAATTCCTTGGAAAGATGAACCTAATGATTCATGGAATTGTTTAGCTGTCTTTCCATCCATATAAGTAGAAAATGGATCATCTAAAGTTGTTACCATTCCTTGGATTGCACCCTCAGTTAATTTATCAGGATCAATCTTTTTCACATATTGATTTGCAATAATTTCGTAAGCTTTTTGTATTTTAGCAATATTTTGATCTTCTGAAGCCTTTACTTCTTTACTCTCAGAGAATTTCGAAACGATTGTACTTGTACCATCATTAAATGCAAATGTACCTACCCCCATACCAACAACAAATGTTGCTGTTGCAAGTAAAGCCGTTGTTTTACGATTCATACAGAACCTCCTATTTTTCGTTCCTTAAGAACGTACCAATCTATTAAATAATGTATGTACCCGAAAAAGCATCACACAGACGTGCGATGCCATTTCTGTTCTATTATATGATAAGCCTGTATCACTTATGTTTGCAAGTAGAACACGATTTAATAAATTTTTATTAGAAGAGTTTAATTTATTTTGGTAGATGTTGTATGTATGGCGTTAGATTAATACCTAATTTACTAGCAAGTCTCTCACCTAATTTTGCATCTGCGCGATAGAAGTTACAAACAGCACGAAGCTTAATTTTTTCATCTACAACTGATAGATCAGCACTAATATTTTTAATAACTGCATTCTGCTCTGCTTTACTATATCTATTCCACACTTCTCCTGCTTGGCCGAAGTCATTTGTTTTTTCAATTTTTTTGCGCTCAGAAACACCACTTAATGGCTGCACTACTTCAACATAATCGGCATCTTCTTTTGGTGTATCCGAGTAGCTATTTGGCTCAAAGTTAATATGATGTGTTTGCTGACTAAAAGGCATATGACCATCACGTTGACCATTCGCTACTTTGGCAAAAGGACAGTTAATTGGAAGTTGTAAATAATTTGCCCCAATACGATATCTTTGGGTATCTGAATAAGAGAATAATCTTCCTTGTAATAACTTATCTTCAGAAGGCAAGATTCCAGGAACTAACACACCTGGATTAAATCCAACTGATTCAGTTTCTGCAAAAACATTTTCAGGGTTTCGATTAAGGATCATCGTTCCAACAAGTTGTCGAGGAATCACATCTTCAAACCAATCTTTTGTAGGGTCTAATGGATCAAAATCGAAATCATCCATATCTGCAGGATTTAAAACTTGTACATATAAGTCCCATTCTGGGAAATCTCCGTTTTCAATTGATTCGTATAAATCACGACTTGCATGGTTAAAATCTTTACCTTGAACTTCACTAGCTTCTTCCATTGAAAGATTTTCAATTCCTTGCTTTGGTACCCAACGAAGTTTTATATATACAGTATTACCATATTCATTTACCCATTTATATGCATGAACACTTGAACCTCTCATTTGACGGTAGTTCGCTGGAATACCTTCATCAGAAAATACATGTAATAACATATTTGTTGACTCAGGTGTTAGAGACATAAAATCCCAATATCTGTTAGGTGTTTGTAGATTAGTCCTAGGATCCGGCTTTAATGAATGAACCATATCGGGGAATTTCATTGCATCACGAATAAAGAAAATAGGAAGATTATTACCTACAAAATCATAGTTACCATCTTCAGTATAAAATTTCACAGCAAATCCACGAGGATCACGTAATGTTTCAGGAGAATGCAATCCATGAATAACTGTTGAGAAACGAGCAAATACTGGTGTTTCTGTTCCGGCATTTTGTAAAAACTTAGCTTTCGTGTATTTTTTCATACTATTTTTGGTTATGAAAACACCATGTGCGCCAGCTCCACGTGCATGCACAACACGCTCAGGTACTCTTTCACGGTCAAAATGAGCTAGTTTTTCAATTAATTGATAATCCTCTAATAAAGTTGGACCTCTACGTCCCGCTGTAAGTGAATTTTGATTATCTCCAATTGGCACGCCTTGATTTGTTGTTAGTCGGTTATTTGTCATATCACTTCTCCTTAATTATAATTATTATTATTTAGTAATAATTATATAATAAATTAACTAGTAATGAAAATCAATATCAAATTATAATTATTATAAAGTAGTGAATGATATAATTGCATTTAATCACCTCATAACTAGGTAGGTATGAATTACCAGTTTTATAATCCATTGAGATTTATTTAGCAAAAATAGAAAAAAACCCATCCTAGTGTTTTAGGATAGGTTTTTAGTAAATTAAAAATTAATATATTTCATAGGATCTACTGCATTTGATTTAGCATAATTCCATTCACCTTTATGTAATTCAAAGTGTAAATGTTGTCCAGTAGAATGACCTGAATTGCCCATATAACCAATTTTCATACCTTTTGAAACAGTTTGTCCAGTTGATACACTAAAACTAGCCAAGTGAGCATATACAGTTGTCCATACTTGTCCATCAATATTATGCGTAATAAATACACAATTTCCATAAGAAGATGAGACGTAAGCACGAATTACAACCCCATCGCCTGCTGCTACAACTGGTACACTTCCCGCTGAGGCAATATCAACACCTTCATGAAACTCTCCACCTTCAAATGAACGTTGTCCAAATCCTGAAGAGATATATCCGTTTGCTGGTCTTGTAAAGTTTCCACTAGATACGGTTGGTGTATTATCAGAACTACCGGCGTTATCTGAGTTACTAGAATTACCTGAACTACTAGAGCTTCCAGATCCACTTGAATGACTTGCACTTGTAGATGGCTTTTTACTTTTTGAAGCTGCTTCTGCTTTACGTTTAGCCTCTGCTTTACGTCTAGCTTCTGCGGCAGCTCTTTCAGCAGCTTGTTTCTTCGCGATTTCAAGAGCTTTTTGCATTGCAGCTTGCTGACTTGCTAATAATTGATCTTGTTCCTTTAAATCTAAAACATCTTCATGAGCTTCACTTTCTTTAGCTTTTAATGAAGCCATTAATTTGTTCTTTTCGCTAACCTGACTTGCAAGTTGATTATTAAGACTCTTTAAGTTCGCTAAATCTCTTTCGATTTTTGCTTGTTTCATAGTCAAATCATCTTTTTTTGCACTAACTTCTTTTAAGTCCAAGTTTTGCTGCTTAATAATGTCCTCGTCAGCCTTCATAATAATTTGTACGGCACTCATTCGTTGAATTAAATCTCCGAAACTATTAGCACCTAAAATGACATCAAGGTATGATACCATTCCACCAGCTTTTTGAAGAGAACGCATTCTGTTTTTCAATAATTCTTCACGAGATTTAATGCGCTCTTCAATAAACTTAATTTCTTCCTTTAGTTTTGAAATTTGCTTTTTCCCATCACTAACTGCAGCTTCAGTTTGGTTAACTTTTTGCTTAGTCAGTTTCATCCGAGCATCAAGTTTTTCAAGCTCCGCAACAACTTCTTGCTGGTCATGCTTTATATCAGCAATTTTGTTGTTTGTTGCATCCGTCTTATCCTTAACTTCACTACGCTTCTTTTTAATGCGGTCAATTTCTGATTGGTATTTACTTTCAGCAAAAGAAACGGATGGGATAGCACCGATGATGAAAGTACTGCATAACATAATCGTTATTACTTTCGATGATTTTCTCTTACTCATCTAAGATCCCTCCTTATATGTATATAGAAAAGCCCTAGTACCTGTATCAACTCAGACAGACGTTAAATTGGGAACTAGAGCTTATCAATCGAATTACACTATTAAAACAATAGAACTATAAAGAAAATTTAATCTTATTTACGTAAAAACTTACGAATTGACATGACAGAACCCCACATCCCGATTATTGCACCAATAGCTATTAATATAGCAGATAGTTGGTACACAAACGGTGAAAATGGTAATAATGTAAACATTGTTCCTGCTAATTTTGGCATTAACATATTATAAATAACCTTATAGCCAGTTAATAGTAAAACAATCGGAATAACCGATCCTAACACACCTAACAGTAAACCTTCTAATAAGAACGGCCAACGAATAAAGTTATTAGTTGCCCCTACCAATCTCATAATCTCAATCTCACGTCGTCTTGCCATAATCGTTATTTTGATAGTATTAGAGATTAAGAACATCGCAGTAAATAATAGTCCGAAAATCAGTACTAAACCGATATTACGACCTACCGAAACTGCATTAAATAATTTTTGTACTTGTTTTTTACCATAAATTACTTCATCAATATATTTTAAGCCTTCAATTTTTTTGGCTACTGGTGCGATTTGTTCTGGAGAATCTGTTTTAACAATAAACGTATCATTTAATGGATTTTGCTGTTCAAACAGTTGGAATGCTTTTCCATCTTCTCCCATACTTTTGATTAGATTGTTTAATTCTTGATCTTTCGATGAGAACTTTACAGTGGTTACATGATCTAATTTTTTGATTTCTTCTTTTAAAGTAGCTTGTTGCTCTTTGTTTGCTGTTAAATCAACTAAAACACGTACTTCAACATCTTTTTCTAAAGTTGTTCCAATGTGATTAACATTCAAAATTACGGTTAAAAATACGCCAACAAGCATTAAAGTAACTGCAACAGCACTTATCGATGCAAACGTCATCCAACCATTTCGTTTTAAACTACGTAGTCCCTCACGAACATGTCTTCTTGCAGTTCTAGCCTTCATAACCGTACACTCCTCTCGCTTGGTCGCGTACAATTTTTCCAGACTCGATTGCAATTACACGTCGCTTAATCGTATTTACGATATCTTTATTATGAGTTGCCATTACTACAGTTGTTCCACGATCATTGATTTCTTTAAATATATCCATAATCTCCCATGTAGTTTCAGGGTCTAGGTTACCCGTTGGCTCATCGGCGATCACTACTTGTGGTTTATTCACAATAGAACGGGCAATCGAAACACGTTGCTGTTCACCACCAGAAAGCTCTGTAGGTAAGAATCGAGCTTTATGTTTTAACTTAACAAGGTCAAGTACTTCCATAACTCTCTTCTTAATTGTTTTCGGATTTTCTTCAATAACTTCAAGTGCAAATGCAATATTTTCATAAACTGATAAAGTCGGTAATAATTTATAGTCTTGGAAAACTACCCCAATATTTCTACGTAATAAAGGAACTTTTTTATCCTTCATATGGCTTAAATCAATTCCATTAATTAAGATTGTACCCTTTGATGGTCTTTCTTCACGATACATCATTTTAATGAATGTCGACTTTCCGGCACCACTTGGTCCCACGACATACACAAATTCACCTTGGCGAATCTTCACATTAATACCATCTACCGCAAGAACACCATTAGGATAAGTCTTATAAACATCTTTTAACTCAATCATGACATTCTCCTTAATTTTTTGTTCCGTTTTCTTCTATCAAACTATATAAGATCCATTCTGGATGAAATTATACTTTACTTTACTTGATCTTATTATTTCGCCTGCTATTTACATATTTCGATAATTTCAGCTAAGCTCCTCTATTATACCACTTAAAAAATGTCAAAATTGATAAATTTATGTTACATTTTAATAATAGTCAAGATTATTTCCGAACGATTTATGGGTTTGTTTAACAAATTATGGAAAAATGTAACTAAAATGAAAAGAAACAGACCTTTTCTAATTAACAGAAAATTGTCTGTTTCTTTAATTTTTTCTATAAAATTTAAGACATTTTATTTTTTAGTCGCAAGCCATTTCGCTACACTTTTCGCGTCATTTCCTTGAACAACTCCACTAGGCATTGAACCTCTACCATTATGGATAATATTTTCTATTTCTTTTTCAGAATATTTCGCTCCGACCTTTTTTAAGCTTGGTCCAATTATACCTTCTAGTTCTCCACCGTGGCAGCTAGCACAGCTTTGTTTAAATAACTTTTCCCCATTAGCAACCGAAACCGGCTCGCCTGAATCACTATTTTTACTTGAATTATTATTTGAACCACATGCTGTAATCGTTAACAGCATACCACCAGTAATAAAAGCAAGAAGTAGCTTTTTCACAAAAATCATCGCCCCTTTAACAATCCCATAACTATAGTCTACTACTAATAGAAATATTTATTTTACCTTTTTATGTCAAATTTGTGAAACCTTCTCCAAGAACTTCTGTTGCATCTACAACTGTAATAAAAGCATTTCGATCAACTGATCGAACGATATCACGTAAAGAAGAAAATTCAGTTTGATCAAGTACACACATTAATACTAAACGGTCTTCATTAGTATATCCACCAACACCAGTTAACTTTGTTACTCCACGATCTAATTGGTGAACAATTGCTGTTGTTACAGGCTCCACTTCTGAAGTAATAATTAGTGCCATTTTTGATCTAGCAAGACCAATTTGAACTAAATCGATCGTTTTACTCGTAACAAAAAGTGCAATCAGTGCATACATACCACTTTCAAGATTAAACACGATTGCAGATGTAAGAACGATTAATCCGTCAATAAATGCTACACAAATCCCAAGTGATAAACCAGTATATTTATGAACAATTTGAGCTGCTAAATCTGTTCCACCAGTAGATGCTTTACCACGGAACACGATTCCTAAACCTAAACCTATAAATAGTCCACCAAAAATGGATGCTAAAAGTGGATTATCAGTTGCAGGTTTTATATTGTATAAATCGACTAAATAAACAACAAGTGGTATGAAAATTGTTCCAACTAACGTTTTAGCGCCGAATTGTCTACCTAAGAAAATTACGCCTGCTATAAATAAAGGGATATTAAATGCCCACTGTACAAATGCAGGATTAAATCCCATTGTGCTTTTTAGAATCGTCGAAATACCACTTACCCCACCAGAAGCAATATGATTTGGTAATAAAAACACACAAAACGCGACAGCAATAATTGCAGAACCAATTAATACAAAAAAGTACTCAAAAAACGTTTTTCCCCACCCTACAGTTAGAGCAGTCGAATATCTGACCTTTTTCAAACTTATCCCCCTCAATATTTCTCACTTACAGATAACTTTTCTATTTTATATCCTTTATATCGGATACTTACTCTTTTTTTTATTATGAAAAAATCAATAAGATTTAATTACATATAAACAAAATTTACTTTCTTCTATTTGTAAAACAACTTCAAAATAAATATGATTCATGTAACTCCTTCACATTAGTAAGGAAAAATCCTTATTAATCCCCTCTAAGAAAAAAGCTCAAAAGAATAACATTTCACTAATTAAAAGATGTCCGTTTAGACAAAGTCTCAAAAATTTGATGATAAGACTAGTTGCAACTGTTTGACAGGCAGTCTGATAGTAGATGTTATAGGTTAAAAGATGTATTTACAGATAACTAAATGATAAAATATACCTCTTTTGTCCCCAAAGATTAGGGCTGGTAAGAAAGAAGTTTCCCCCAATCTTATCAGCCCATTTTTCAACATTAAATCTTAGAACGTAAATAAGCATCAATAAATGGATCAAGATCTCCATCCATTACTGCATGTACATTACCAACCTCTGTGTTTGTTCGATGATCTTTAACCATTGAATATGGGTGGAAAACATATGAACGAATTTGACTTCCCCAGCCAATTTCTTTTTGTTCTCCACGGATTTCGTCTAGTTGAGCTTGTTGCTCTTCTATTTTGCGTTGATATAGTTTTGCTTTTAACATTTTCATTGCATGTTCACGGTTTTTAATTTGTGAACGTTCTGTTTGACAAGTTACTACAGTGTTAGTTGGAACATGCGTAATACGTACTGCTGAGTCAGTTGTATTAATGTGCTGACCACCCGCTCCACTTGCACGATACGTATCAATTTTTAAATCTTCTGTACGTATATCGATTTCAATTTCTTCATTGAACTCAGGCATTACTTCGCAAGAAACGAAAGAAGTATGACGACGACCTGATGAATCGAATGGAGATATACGTACTAAACGATGAACGCCTTTCTCTGCTTTTAAATAGCCATAAGCATTATGGCCTTTAATTGCTAAAGTTACACTCTTTATTCCAGCCTCATCACCAGGTAGATAATCTAAAGTTTCGACTTTAAATCCACGTTTTTCAGCCCATCTAGTGTACATACGTAATAACATTGAACCCCAATCTTGAGACTCGGTTCCACCTGCTCCTGGGTGAAGCTCAAGAATTGCATTATTTTTATCATATGGCTCGCTTAATAATAATTGAAGTTCAAAATCATTCAGTTTACCAGTTAAAGATTTTACTTCAGTTACTAGTTCTTCAAATAATTCATCGTCATTTTCTTCTTTAACTAACTCATAAGTTACTTCAAGATTCTCATATCCATCATTTAAATCATTGAATTCATTAATGACTTCTTTTAAACCATTTACTTCACTAATTACTACTTGTGCAGCTTTTTGATCATCCCAAAAATCTGGCTCTGACATAAACGCTTCAAGCTCATCTAGTCTTGCTTGTTTTGTTTCGACGTCAAAGAGACCCCCTAAATGCTTGAAGGCGTTTCGCCATCTTTTCTAGTTCTTGCTTTACTTCTACTAATTCCATTTCATAACACCTCGATTAAATTTTACGAACAATAAAAAGCAGGTAAAGACAAGTAGTAAAGTAAGAATAACTTTTGAAAGTTACTCCTCTTTTCTAATCACTACTTGCCCTTGCCCCTTTTCATATAGTTTCTATTTTATTAGATTCCTTTACCGTGGCAGTTTTTATACTTCTTACCTGATCCACAAGGACAATCTTCATTTCGGCCAGTTTCTTCGCCTTTTACGATTGGCTTTTTCTTTACTTCACCTTCACCATCATTACTTACATGAATTGCATCACCTTGTACAGCTTCACGCTCTACATCAGCTTCAATTTCAGCTTTCATAATAATGCGAGATACTTCTTCTTCAATTGAAGCAATCATCTCTTCAAACATTGCGAAGCCTTCCATTTGATATTCACGTAATGGATCAATTTGTGCATATGCGCGTAAATGGATTCCTTCACGAAGTTGATCCATTGAATCGATGTGAGCCATCCACTTGCTATCAACTGTACGTAATAATACAACTTTTTCAAACTCACGCATTTGTTCAACTGGTAAAGCTGCCTGTTTTTCTTCGTAACGCTCGAATACTGTTTTTTGAATTAGTTCAACCATTTCATCTGGTTCAATTACACGTAATTGTTCAACTGTGATTTCATCTTCATTTAATAGGTTTGCTTCTAAGAAATCAATGATTCCTTCTACATTCCACTCTTCTTGAAGCTGCTCATTTGGAGTATGAGCTTGAACTACTCTGTTAATAGTACCTTCAATCATATTCTTAACAATTGGTTGTAAATCATTTGAATCAATAACTTCAGAACGTTGAGCATATATAACTTCACGTTGTTGACGTAATACATCATCATATTGAAGTAATTGTTTACGAGCATCAAAGTTATTACCCTCTACTCGTTTTTGTGCAGATTCAACTGCACGAGATACCATCTTACTTTCAATTGGTTGAGAATCATCTAATCCTAAACGGTCCATCATAACTGATAAATTTTCTGAACCAAAACGACGCATTAATTCATCTTCCATTGATAAATAGAAAGTTGTCACACCAGGGTCACCTTGACGACCAGAACGACCACGTAACTGATTATCAATACGACGGCTTTCATGGCGCTCTGTACCAATTACAGCTAATCCGCCTAGCTCACGAATGCCTTCACCTAATTTAATATCTGTACCACGACCAGCCATGTTTGTCGCAATAGTAACTGCGCCACGGTGACCAGCTAATGCGATAATATCAGCCTCACGTTCATGGTTTTTCGCATTTAATACTTCGTGTTTAACACCTTTACGCTTTAGCAATTGAGAGATTAACTCTGAAGTCTCGATTGCTACTGTACCAACTAGAACTGGTTGCCCAGTTTTGTGACGCTCAACGATTTCATCAACAACAGCATTAAATTTCCCAGTCATTGTTTTGTATACTAAATCAGGTTTATCTATACGAGCGATTGGTCGGTTCGTAGGAATAACTAGAACATTCATATTGTAAATATTACGGAATTCTTCTTCCTCAGTTTTAGCTGTACCTGTCATACCCGAAAGTTTTTTGTACATACGGAAGTAGTTTTGGAAAGTAATTGTCGCAAGCGTCATACTTTCGTTTTGAATTTTTAATCCTTCTTTAGCTTCGATCGCTTGGTGAAGACCTTCGCTGTATCTACGGCCTTTCATTAAACGACCAGTAAATTGGTCAACGATTACAATTTCTCCATCTTGAACTACATAATCTACATCATGAGTCATCGTCACGTGAGCTCGTAATGCCTGAGTAATATGATGGTTTAAGTTAACATTTTTCAAATCAAATAGGTTTTCAACACCAAAAGCTTTTTCTGCACGTGAAATACCATCTTCAGTTAATAAAACTGATTTTGTTTTTACATCGTACGTATAATCCTTGTCTAGCTTTAGCATTCCAACAAATGCATTCGCCGCAATATAAGATTGAGCAGACTGTTTTGCTTGTCCTGATATAATTAATGGAGTACGTGCTTCGTCAATTAAAATTGAGTCAACCTCATCGATAATAGCATAGTTTAGTGGACGTTGAACTCGTTGTTCAGCGTATACAACCATGTTATCACGTAAATAGTCAAATCCTAATTCATTATTTGTACTATACGTAATATCACAAGCATATGCTTCACGCTTCTCATCTGGCTCCATACTATTTAAATTTAGACCAACAGTAAGTCCTAAAAACTCATATAATTGACCCATTTCACGAGCATCACGACTAGCTAAGTATTCATTGACGGTAACAACGTGAACACCTTCGCTACTTAATGCATTTAAATAAACAGGTAAAGTGGAAGTTAAAGTTTTACCTTCCCCAGTTTTCATTTCTGAAATATTACCTTCATGTAAGGAAATTCCACCTAATATCTGTACAGGATATGGAGTCATACCAAGCACACGAGTAGCACCTTCACGAACAACGGCAAATGCTTCAACTAAAATATCATCAAGAGTTTCACCTTTTTGAATACGCTCTTTAAATTCAAATGTTTTACCTCTAAGTTCATCATCAGATAATTTTGCATACTGATCCTGTAAAGATAACACTTGATCAACTTGTTTTTGCATTTTATTTAATTGTCGCTGATTAAGATCAAAAACCTTTTTTATCATTCCAAGCATTCGTAACGCTCCTCTATTATAAAGTCATAAACTAAAATTTCATTAAGTTAGTAGATACTATTTCTAATTTTATCATTAAATGAAGATACGTGACAACCTTATGTCGAGAATGTTGTATTAGAATTAACTAATATTTTAGAAAATAAGCAAAAAAACCAAAAAAGGACTAAGCAATTGTTCAGCTCAGTCCTTTTATTATTATTTTATTAATTTTTATTTGGCTTCAATTAAACCATAACGCCCATCTTTTCTAGCGTAAACGATGTTCGTTTTATTCGTTTCACCATTTAAGAATACAAAGAAGTTATGACCTAACATATTCATTTGTAGCACTGCTTCTTCTGCATCCATAGGTTTTAAATCAAATTGCTTTGTTCGAACTAACTCAATGTCATTTTCGTGCTCTTCTACTGCAACAGCTGATTCAGTAGTTGATGGTGCAAACATGAATTTTAATGAACCTTTTTCTCTTAATTTGCGATTTACTTTTGTTTTGTGTTTTCTTATTTGACGATCTAGTTTATCAATAACTAAATCGACAGCTGCATACAAATCTGAATGCTCTTCTTCTGCGCGTAATAACATATATGTTCCAGGAATAGTTACTTCAATTCTTTGCTTGTCGTGGAATACCTTAGCATTAACTCTCGCCGTTAACTCTTCGTCAAAATAACGATCAAATCGCGATAATTTTTTATCTACGTAATCACGAATTGCTGGAGTAATTTCAATATTTTCGCCTCGGATGTTTAGCATCATATGGGTTTCCTCCTTCATCAAGCTTCAAAAATGAAAGCTGTCATACTTATATTCTACACCTGTACCTTAATTTCCTCCTTGAAATTTTTGTCAAATATGAGAAATCTCTGTGACCATTTTATGAACTTTTATCGTTTATATCAGATTATATTTTTATAATAATTTAAAGATACTCAAAAATGTAAAAAAAACACAAAGGCTTACTCAAATGAGTAAGCCTTTGTGGTCCGAATCTATATAAGCAAATACTTACTTATTAACGGAAAAAATTAAATTTTAGTAACATTAGCAGCTTGAGGTCCACGGTTACCTTCAACGATTTCGAAGCTAACTGCTTGGCCTTCTTCTAAAGATTTGTAACCTTCTGCGTTGATAGCTGAGAAATGTACGAATACATCGTCTCCATCTTCACGCTCGATAAATCCAAAACCTTTTTCTGCATTAAACCATTTTACTTTACCTTGCATTCAAATCCATTCCCTTCAGTCGAAAACTTGTGAATCTTCTCCACATTTCAACTATACATCATAAAACTAGGACAAGTCAAAAGTAGCTTATCGCCTTTTTTTTCACGAATTCGACAAATAACGAAAAATTCTAATTATTTCCTTACCTATCATATTCACTTACCTTCTGACTTGTCCCATTATTTTTTTCCTATTTTTATAATAAGAAAATTTATATCATTTTTCCTACAATTTTTTTCCTTCTTTAAAATCCCCGCTCTCTACACCTTAAATCGATAAGGTACAGTAGTTACAATAACGCTTCGTTTGTGAAGTAAATACGCTCGCAGTAATAAGCTAGATTGATTATGTAAAACATTATGCCAATTTTTTCTGGTAATAAACTGTGGTATTAAAACTGTAATTTCAAAACCTTGTTCATGAGCTTTTGCTTCCATTTCATCTATTACTTTTAAAAGAGGTCTTGTGATTTCTCGATACTCAGAGTGAACAACAATTAATTTTACGTTTGGATTCCATGCTTCCCATTTTTCTCTCATTTGCTCTTCACTTTCTTTATCAAAAGAAATGTAAACAGCATAGACTTCATCAGCAATCCCTTGAGCATATTGCATTGTACGTTCAACTACTTTTGTAATCCCAGCGACAGGAACTACCATGATATTTCCACTAATTTTTTCAGGAATATCATTATTTAATCTTAATTGGTCACCTACTGCTTCATAATGCTTACGAATTCTTAAGAATAGAATAACAATCAAAGGTAAGAAAACAAATATTGACCAAACTTGATTTAACTTAGTCGTTAAGAAAATAATTGAAACAGTTGCTGAAATAAATGCACCAACGAAGTTAGCAATTAATTTTGGGAACCAGCCAGCTGGTTTTTCTCTAATCCATTTAATTACCATACCTGTTTGAGAAAGTGTAAATGGTACGAATACACCAACCGCATATAATGGAATTAATTCTTCTGTTTTACCTTGGAAAGCAATAATTAATAAAATTGAAGCTACACCAAGTGTAATAATACCATTTGAATAACCTAAACGATCCCCTCGAAGTAAATACATTCTAGGCATAAATTTGTCACTTGCTAAGTTATAAGCAAGTAGTGGGAATGCTGAAAATCCCGTATTAGCTGCTAATACTAGGATTAGCGCAGTTGTCCCTTGTATAAAGAAATAGATGATATTTCGTCCGAAAATATCAGAACCTAATTGGGACATAACCGTTTCTTCTGCATTTGGTACGATTCCATACCAGTAAGCTAAAAACATTATTCCTGAGAATAGTACTGCTAAAATCGAACCCATCATCAATAGTGTTTTTGCCGCATTTTTATCTGAAGGTTCTTTAAAGTTCGGAATAGCATTTGAAATTGCTTCTACACCGGTTAAAGCTGAACAGCCTGATGAAAATGCTTTTAAAAGAATAAAGAGCGAAATCCCTGGAACAACAGTACCAATCGCTGAATGTGCTGTTTGTGGAGCATGGCCTGTAAAGACATTATATAAACCTACGATAATGATAATAACAAGAGCTACAACGAATAAATAAACTGGATATGCCAAAATCGAAGCAGATTCAGTCAATCCGCGTAAGTTTAAAATTGTAATACATATAACCAAAATAACAGCAATAAAGACTGTATGAGCGTGCAAAACTGGGAATGCGGACGTAATCGCGTCGGTTCCTGCTGACACACTAACCGCTACTGTCAAGATATAGTCAACTAACAAGGATCCGCCGGCAACTAAACCTGGAATAACACCGAGGTTTTGTTTAGATACGACATATGCGCCTCCACCATGAGGATAACTAAAAATAATTTGGCGATAAGATAAAATTAATGCTAATAATAAAATCAGTACGCCTATACCAATCGGAACCGAATACCAATACGCTACTGCCCCAACCGTAGTTAAAACGATCAGAATCTGCTCTGGACCGTATGCTACTGAAGAAAGCGCATCTGACGATAGAATTGCCAAAGCCTTCGTATTCGATAACTTTTGTTCACTTAACTCTGTTGACTTAAGTGGTTTACCAATTAAGTATCGTTTTAAAATCGATAACATATGTACACCTCTACATAAAAAGTAAAAAACTAAACCATTTGAGTTTATCACATTATTAGAAAAAATTGTGTGATATATTAAGAAAATCTTTCCATTATTTTATGAAGTTTTTGTCAAAATAATTAATATTAACTTCCCTCTAAATCAAATTAAAATACAATAAAATGAAAGACCACTTTAAAAACTTCACAAATCAAATAATAGGCGCTCTCGTTGACGTATAGAAATCCTTTTTTATTTCCATGCATACACACAGAAAGAACTTAACATTTTTGCTAAGTTCTTTCCTACTTTCTTCTTATTAAATTAACAATTTTTGTATCAACCCAATTCACTAGTATACCTTTATTTCTTATTAAAATAGCTAAGCATTTTTTCAGCCACTTTAATTGGTTGAACTTTGTATGTTCCCTCGTCAATTTGTTTTTTTAATTGCTGTAAACGTTCATTACGTTCCTCGATTAGCTGATTTGCGATTTGATTATCCTTCGCTTGAGGGGAGATTTCTATTTTCCCTTCTTGTTTTCGTTTATTTTGTTCAATTTTTTCTACGTTGTATTGATGTAAATGAACTTTATCTTCATCAGATGTATAATCCATCATTTTCTCACCCCATCGCTAATCGTTTTATACCTCGACACTTTATTATTAAATTCCGATCCTTTAACTTATATTTTTGTTTTATTCTGTCCAATGACCACTATTTATATCGGTAAAAATCGTAGTAAAATTAAGTTCTTATATAATTAACACGACGCCAAGCTTTATGCGCGAATTAATGTGAGTGAATGTACTTCAGTAGCACCATTTTGGAATAATATTGCTGCGGCATCTTGTACCGTTTTACCAGTTGTATACACATCGTCAAGTAATACAATCGGTTCGTTTTCGATTTTTCCCTCACTACAAAAAGAAAAAACTTGTTCTCGGCTTAGTCTTTCATTACGATTTAACTTACTTTGTTTTTCGGTATGGATTCTTTCTAAACAATTTGTTAACTTTAAACCTGCATATTGTGCGAGCACTTCAACTTGATTAAAACCTCGTTCCTTTAGTCTCACATCACTTAGAGGTATTGGAACTATTTTATAATTTTTGAAAGAATTTTCATAGTATTCCCTCAAATCACTCGCAAATATAGATGCTAACTGAACATCACCATAAAATTTAAAATGATTAAGCCACTCTTTTATTTCATTTGTATAATGAAATATCGACTTATTAATAATTAACGGCATATCTAGCTTTAAACTCATATACTCTACACAATTTTTACAATGCTTCTGATTTCCCATAATGTAACCACAACAAATTTCACAAACAGGACCAATAATTTTTTTAAATTTCGCTACACATTTTGAACATGCTGATTCAATGCTTAGAAAAAACAATTTATGCAAGGAAAACTTCTCAACAAATTGAACCCCACAATATACACAAATCACTTATTATCCAACCAGCCTTTCTGTATACCTAAATGATTCATTAGAAGTATTTGCTTTTTAGCTTTGACCATTTCTTCGCTAATTCCATTATGAAAAAAGATAACCTCTCCATTTGCATAATTAATATGCCTACCAGCACGACCAGCAATTTGAACTAGCGCACTTTCAGTAAAAATCTCTTCATCAGCACCTAATACTGCAATTTGGCTATTCGAAATCGTAACGCCTCTCTCTAAAATTGTTGTTGTAATTAAAACTTGAGTATCACCATTTCGAAAAGCACTCACTTTTTCATGTCTTTGAGGATCTTGACTATGAACTGATGCCGATTTAACTGTTATCTTTTTAACAGCCTCTTCTATAAAAATACATTCTCTAATTGTAGGGACAAACAAAAAGATGGGGCAGCCTTTTTGAATAAATAATTTTATCCATTTTTCTAAAGAATTTGGAAGTTTTTGTGATTTACGAATCGTTTTACGCCAGTTACCAATCCATTCAAAGCTCGGTACTGGTAGTGGTTGCCTATGGTATCTTGCGGGGACCATTACATGTTTGATTTTATTTTTTAGCGCAAGTAGTTGTTGTTCACTAGAGGGAGTAGCTGTCATTTGTACTGTAGAACCTTTAATTGTTCTTGATTCATTTGCAACCCAATGCAAATATGTTTCAATATTATAAGGAAAAGCATCAACTTCATCGATAATTAATAAGTGGAAGGTAAGTCTAAATTTCATTAACTGATGTACTGTACAGATCGTTATTCTATTTCTATCCCATTTCTCGTCACTACCTCCGTACAGTACTGCAATCGAAATAGTAGGGAAGGCTTGTCTAAATCGAATCGATAGCTCTAAAACAACATCTACTCGAGGAGTTGTAATGCAAACAAATTTCCCTTGCTGTAGTGCAGCTTCAATCCCTTCAAACAACATTTCTGTTTTTCCTGCACCACAAACTGCCCAAAGTAGCAAATTCTGATTTTCGTTCACAGCTTCAACTACTTTAATTGATGCTTCTTTTTGCTGTGGTGAAAGTTTTCCACCCCATTCGAGTCCAGAAATTGGGTTCTCGAATTTCAAATCAACTTCATTAATGACTAACTCAGTACATGTCGACATCTTTCCCATAGTGATACATTTTCGACAATACGTACACTGAGATGAGCATTTAAAACAAAAATGAGTAGCGAAAAAATGTTGATTTTGATTACCACAACGAAAGCATTGATAACGATTTTTAACTTTTTGAACCGCTTGAATGATTTGACTTGTTGGCGGGATATCTCGAAGGTTTATTGAGGGGGGAAGTGGGAGTTTTCTACCGTAAAATTTGTCCATTTTTAACCTACTTTCTTTTAATAATATTTTGAAGGATGGATAAAACGTGGGATTTTTAAAAAGCTTCAAACATAAATATGGCCATCTTCAAATATTACATCCAATCAGTCACTAACGACGTAAAATCCAGTGAAATTTCCTTGTCAAATATATAGATATATTGTGACCTTTTTTAAGGACCACATTATTAAAAATCAGTTTGTTTATAAAGTAGGCTAAAAATAATTCAATTCGAGGTGATTACGAAGCATTTTTGATATCAAATTCTATGTAATAATTTATCGAGTTTTCCTTTTTAATTGTGATTTCGCTGATTTTTTTGTGATAACGAGGTTTTATTTTTGAATTTTCTATTTTTAATTGCGATTACTAGTTTTTATTTGTGATATACACTTTTTTAATTACGATAACAAATTTTTACTATAAAAAACAAAAAAAGCCCCTAATCGAAGGAGCTCTTACTTAAACAACATACCAACCCAATCCTAAAGCACCTTCACCTAGATGCGTTCCAATTACTGGGCCAAAATATGAAGTTTCTAATTCAACATTCGGATATGTTTCACTAAGTTGTTGGGCTAACTTTTTTGCATCTTCTTCACGATTTGAGTGTATAACAACTGCTTTCATTTTTTCACCTTTTGATGCAACTTCGCCAAATAAATCTGTAATTCGTTTCATTGCCTTTTTTTCAGTTCGAATTTTTTCAAAGGCAACAATTTGTTTGTCTACAAATGTAAGGATTGGCTTTACTTGTAGTAAACTTCCTACAAATGCTTGTGCACTTGAAAGTCTTCCACCACGTTGTAGGTGATCTAAATCAAAAACCATAAAGTAAGCATTTGCAGATTGTTTTATTTCATCTAAACGCTCAATGATTTCAGTTGGTCCAGCACCTTTCTTTGCCATTTTCGCAGCTTCAATAACATAAAATCCTTGGACCATGCAGCTAATTTCTGAATCAAAAGCGACTACTTCTAAGTTATCAATCATTGAACCAGCTGATACAATACTTTGATAGGTTCCACTAATTCCACTTGATAAAGTAATAGCAACAACAGCCTCATATTCTTTTGCTAACTGTTCAAATTTTTCAATAATCGTGCCGTATGCAGGCTGTGAAGTTTTTGGAAGCTCCTTTTGTTCACGGACCTTGAGGAAAAATTGTTCAGCTGTAATTTCAACCTCTTCTTGGTAGGACGCATCTCCGAAGATTACATTAAGAGGCAACATATGTATATCTAAAGAATCTCTTACTTCCTTTGGGATATAGGATGTGCTATCTGTAACAATTGCAGTTCTCATTGTCATATCCTTTCTTATATACTGTAACGTTTAACTATTTATTTATTGGTTTAATTTTACACAACTAATTAAGTAAAATCATTGTATTTCATTCTCTTTACTCTGAGCCAATTCGACAACTCAGTTAGACTTAGAAAGACTTATTATACTTAAAAGCCTATTTATTGAAAAGAAAAAGTGGGCATTTTATTGATTCTATGTTTCAGACTAAAAGTGAAAAATTAAATTTATTGTTCCAAAATAAAAAAAGAGTACCGACCCAACCGATACTCTGCTTTTTGCACCTAACTATTTCACTTCTACCCAAGCGTTTCGAATTGCCGTAACTACAGCATGAGTACGATCATTTACTTCTAGCTTTTGTAGAATATTACTTACATGGTTTTTGACTGTTTTTTCACTAATAAAAAGAGCTTCACCAATAGCGCGGTTACTTTTACCATCTGCTAACATTTGAAGTACTTCACATTCTCTTCTAGTAAGTAAATGTAATGGACGGCGTACTTCTACTTCGCGTGATTTAAATAACTGCTCTTTAAGTGATAGTCTTCTAAATTCTTCTACTAGGTTGTGAGTAATCTTCGGGTGTAAATAACATCCACCTTTTGTAACGACTTTAATCGCTTCAATTAATGTATCTGAGTCCATTTCTTTTAATAAATAGCCTCTTGCACCCACTTTTAAGACATGAGTTACATACGATTCATCATCATGAATAGATAAAATAATTACTTTTGCATCAGGATGTTTTTCTAGTAATGCTTTTGTAGCAGTTACTCCGTTCATTGTCGGCATGTTTATATCAACAATAATTACATCTACTTGATGTTGATCCATAATATTTACAACCTCTGTACCATCTGAACCTTCAGCAACAACATCAAAACTCTCTTCAAAGTCTAGGATTCTCTTAATTCCTTCACGAAACAATTTATGATCATCTACAATTGCAATTCTAGTTTTCATTTCATTACTCCTCTGTTTATTTGTTCTAGTTTGCTAATCTATCGAAATTTGTAGAAATTGGTAATTTTTTCTAAATTATAGTATATTTTAACATATTTTGTTTATAGTTACGACGCAAATCACCAAAAAACGTGAAATAAAATTTTACTTTTGGAAATTTTCAGACGTTTGATTTTGAAATGACATTTCTAATTCTTTCTCTATTTCTACATCTAAAGTGATCCTAATCGTCGTACCTACGTCTAGTAAAGATTCGATGATAAAATCACCATTTAATAACTTAACGCGTTCTTTCATTCCTATTAATCCAAAAGAGTTTTCACTTTGGCTTTTTCCAATTGGAAAACCAACTCCATCATCCTGAACGAAAACATTAATTTTGTTTCCTAAAAAATCTAATCTCACACTAATTGTTGATGGATTGGCATGCTTACATGCGTTTTGAACTGCCTCTTGGATAATCCGAAAGATCGCGACTTCTATTTTTGAATTAAGTCTTTTTTCGCTTTGCCCGTACCCGTAATATTCAAATTTAATCTCAATATGCTTATACGATTCAAGCGATTTTAAATATTTATTAAGGGCTGGAACTAAACCTATATCATCTAATGCCATCGGGCGTAGATCATATATAATTCTTCTAACTTCCCCTAATGCGCAACGGACTCGTTCCTTTATATCACCTAATTCTTTTCTTGCATCTTCTTCTGGTCTTTGGCGATATGTTTTTATTAAAAAGTCTGACTGCATTAATATACTGGCTAACGTTTGGGCAGGTCCATCATGTATTTCGCGTGATAACTTTATACGCTCCTCTTCCTGTGCTTGTATCAGTTGAAATCCGAACTCTTGTTTTTGTTTATCATCTTCATGTAAATGACTAACTTGCTTAAGGTCTGTATTAAGGTAGTTTAAAACAATTGAAATACGGGCAACTAATAGTTCGGCTTTTTGTAGTTTCTCTAACAAAGTCTGAAGTCTATTTTCTAGTTCTTTTCTACGATGATTTAGAACTCTTTCTTCCTTTAATGAAAGAAAATGCTGTTCCTGAATAGTTTGGACAGTTTCATATACTGACTTTACTTGAGATTCAGTATACTTGTTAATTTCCCCATCAACTTCAGTTAATTTTTGTCGTGCCGCTCGGGCTAATAAATCTAATCTAACCGTATTTTCAATTTTCTCTACTACTTGTAATTTTACTTCTTCAAGCTCTACTCTTAATTTCTCGTATTCTGAGCGAGTATCTTCAACAATTCCAAACACATGGGACTTACTATCTATAACATATGTGAGCATATTATCCATGATTTCGTCCAGTGTCTGATTGTCCATTATTCTAGCTGTCATTCACCTTTTCCCCCATTAGCCTATTACTAAATGACTAATAATTTCATGTATATCTAATATTATAATGTAAATAGAATTATAATTGTACAAAAATTTGAAATAAGCAAAAATTATAATTTTTCCGATTCAAACCTTATATTACCAATATATATTGGTATTTTATTTTAAGTTTTAAAAAATACATACCCTTATATAACATCCTTAACACAAAGTTAACAAGTGTTACAAATATATTACGATTGACCCAATAAAAAAGCTGATTCCCGTAAAAGAATCAGCTTTCTGCCTATTTATTGATTGGTACTATTTTCATTTTCAGAACTACTATCTGAATTAATTGTATTAGTCGTATTAGTTGTAGGCGGTTTTTCTAAACCTAAGTGAACTCGGAATTTGCTAGTAATTTCTCTTACACTTTCCTCTTCAGGAACATAATAGTAAATACCGTGAATCGTATCATCGTGACCTTTTAATTTTATTGTTTCTAAGTCATTTTCAGTAATATTAGGTAAATGCTTAGCAAGTGAAATACCACCGCTCATTTTCATGTTCGTACTTATATTTTTACTGAACACTTTCGCGTATTGATCCATTTTCATGATTGTTTCAGGTGATTTAATTTCATTTAAGATCGCTTTAATTACTTGTTGTTGTCTTTCTTCACGTCCAAAATCACCACGAGGATCACGTTTGCGCATACGAGAATATGCTAACGCCTGTTGTCCATTTAAATGCATCATACCTTTGGTAAAGTAAACCTTTTTCCTTGGTGTAGTATCTGTATTTTCCCAGAAATCAAATGGTACATCAACATCTATTCCACCAACTGCATCAACTATGTTTTTAAAGCCATTAAAGTCCACTGTAACGTAATAATCAATTGGTACATTTAAGAATTGCTCAACTGTATCAACTGTTAATTGTAATCCACCATATGAATATGCATGGTTTATTTTAGTTTTTTCTGCATGTCCTGGAATACTTACATATGTATCACGAGGAATACTCATTGTTTTAATTGTCTCCTCTTTTGGATTAAAGGTAGCAAGGATCATCGAATCAGTTCGTCCACCCTTTCCACCAGTTGAATAGTTCTCAATTCCTAAGAAGAGAATCGATATTGGATCTTTCGAAATTGCAACTTTTTCATTTCTTAAGTTTGAAGAAATATCTTCTCCTTTTGTTGCTTTATTTAATTCAAGATATGTTCTAACACCTTTATATCCTACAAACACTAATGCTACTATAATGATAAGTAATAATACCCTAGCAATTAAGCCTCTCTTTTTCTTTCTTCTTTTCTTGGCCATTTTTCGAGAATGATTCTGATTCATATGTTCGAATAGACCTCCTTTAAAGTTAGTATGATTGTTCTATTTAAAATTAGTCATAAATTCACTATTTATAAAGCTAGATTACTACATGTATTTAACAATACTTTCATTTATATGGCAACTACCATTGGTTAACTCAATCATCCAGTTTTTGAAGCTATCTACTTCATCAATCTTAATCCAAAGTTCAAAGCTTACTTCTTCCATGTGGTTAACATTTTCTAAATGATAATGTGAGTTCCGTAAAGCGAACTCTACTTTACCTAATAATTTATAATTAATCTTTACGTTCAATACTTTTACTAATGAACGCTCAACAATTCCAACAGCGTTTAACCCTTCACTGACTGCCTGTCCATATGCACGAATTAATCCTCCTGCTCCAAGCTTTTTACCACCAAAATACCTTGTTACAACAACAACAGTATCTTTTAATCCTCTCTTTTTCAAAACTTCTAACATCGGAACTCCAGCCGTGCCACTCGGCTCTCCATCATCATTGGCTTTTTGAATTTCATCGTTTTCACCGATTAAATAAGCTGAGCAATTATGAGATGCATCAAAATGCTTTTTTTTAATTTCTGTAATGAATCGTTGCGCATCAACTTCAGTTTTCGCTTCATTTATGTAACAAATAAATTTTGATTTTTCAATCTCAATTTCATGACTACCAAAGCCACAAACAGTGAAATAATTCGCTAGCATTTAACACCTAACCTTTCGACTAAATTAAACAATATTTCGACTCACTTCAATATATTACTACAATTTTTCATTCCATTCCTTAAAAAACACTAACATTCTTCAAAAGTAAGTATTTACTGACAAGAATTTATACAGTAACATTAAAAATAATGCTTACTAATTTAATTTTAGACTTTAAGTAACTGCAATGATCAGTCAATATGATCCAATCATTCCATACGAAAAAAAGTTTTCATATTCACATGAATATCAAACTGTATATCCACTATGCATAAAAAAATTTATATCAATTTCTGAATTCCACATCAAGAAATTTCTACTTAATTTAAATTAAATTTAACAATATTGAAAACTAAGTGATAAACCCATTTCATCTTTGGTCATATCCAGCCATATCCCCACAAATTTATTTGTTTTTTCATTTAAAAATTAAAGTTTACGCCTTTTTTAAGAAGAAGATTATCCTAAATGATCAAAAATATTAGAATCATATTTCTTCTGCGGTAATAAGTTTAATAATGCGGTAATTAAAAAGCTTGTAATAAGAGCATTTTAATTACAATTGTATGACTAATAACCAAACCAATACTCCACTTTGAATATTAAATATAGTCTTAATGGAACTACTTTAATTTTCAATAGCGCCCACTTAAATAAAGATTAAATATAACAGCAATGAAAAGTGCTAAAAGAGCTTTGCCATAAGTAAAAAAATCTTGAAAAGGGAGATGATTCTTGGAGATACAAAAAACAAGGATTTAAAGGAAGGATAAAAAAACTAAATTTATTCATAATAAATCATAAGGAGAATCATCAAAATATTGTTATTACATACCCAATTTCAAAACCAAGGTTATAAAAAGGGATAATCCCCCCATAAAACAAACAAATTTTAATGTTGTTAGAAGGTAGTAAGATACTCTGTTAGACCAATATCGATGGGGTTTTAATTTCTTTAAGAAAGTGCTATTTGAACACGACGTATTTTTCCACTTACTTTATGCTAAAATAATAATACTTAAAAAGTAGAACTGGACAAAAGTCTGATTAATTACTAATTATTGTAATGCCGATTAATAAATCATTCTTGCACACACTATAAGTGTAAGGTACCCTTGTGAACTTTTTATGTGGAGTAATAAGCTTGTAACATAAAAATAATTTGATTTTTTTCTGCGAACATTTATAATTGTTATGATGTTATAAAACGTAAACGTTATACATTAGGACATGTTGCAATGCACTTGCAAGGATGGGCCTAAATTATAAACTGGGGTGTTTAAATGGCCTTACAGAATACTCAACAAAAGGTTGAAAGCCGCTACTCAATTCAACAACTTGAGTCATTAAAAAAGAAAAGTATTTTTTATTCATTTATAAAAAGAACATTGGATATAGTCTTTGCGTCGCTCGCGTTTGTCATTTCTTTACCATTCGTATTGTTCTTTATTGCATTAATTAAAATTGATTCCCCTGGCCCTGCTCTTTTCATCCAAGAACGAGTTGGATTAAATGGGAAGATTTTTAATATTTACAAGTTAAGAACAATGCGTATGGATGCAGAGATAAATGGACCACAATGGGCTAGTACGGATGATCCTCGCATTACAAAACTTGGTCACTTCCTTCGAAAAACTCGTATCGATGAATTACCACAGTTCGTCAATGTCTTACGTGGAGATATGAGTCTTGTTGGTCCTAGACCAGAAAGAGCGTTTTTTTTAGTAAAATTTAATCATGAAGTACCAGGCTTTACTAATCGCTTAACAGTCAAACCAGGGTTAACTGGTTGGGCACAAGTGAATGGCGGGTATGAATTAACACCGAAAGAGAAGTTAGTCTTAGATTTACACTATATTGAACATCGCTCAATCATGTTGGACATTCGAATTATGTTTAAAACAATTAAAGTTGTCTTGACTGGTGAAGGTGCTCGTTAAGTAATATAAGATAAGTTCAAAATTTTCTTTATTAAAAATAAGAATAACTAAACAAAAGGCTATTTCTCAATTGGGAAATGGCCTTTTGTTTTCTTTAATAATAAATAGTATTGTTCATTTAAAATAATTTTAAAGGTAAAGAACATTTTAAATTCCAAAAATTACCCACAATTTCAGAAGTTTATTAACAATTTGTGGATAACATATAATACTTATCCACAAACCACTTGTTTATAAATTAAATCAAGTAGCTAAGAAATAGTAAGATACGACAAAATTCTACCAAAACCAAAATTGCTAATCTTTTCTTCCTGTCGATAAGTATTAATTTTATTCACAAGTTATCCACATATTAAAACCAAATTGCATTCATCTTAAAGATATTTAGTTAAACAAATAAATTTACTCTTACTTGAAAAAATAAAAAAATACAATGCAATAAGAAAAAAGCTTATCGCATCGTATTTTAACTATTTTACAACTTTAATTGTACGAACACTTTTGTTTCCCGATTTATCAATTACGTAAACTTTTAAATACGTGTTTGCTTTCTGTACTTTTATTGATACAGAAAATTTACTACTGGAATTAACCGAGCTTTGACCTATTAATGTACTTCCTCGATAAATCTTCACTGAAGCATATTTCTCAGCACTACCTGTTACAGTTTTTGATTTTGAAGTAACTTTATTAACAACTGGAAGAGCTGGTGGAGTTTTATCTAATACTTTTAAAGACTTTGTTGCACTTGCATTTCCAGCTTTATCCGTAGCATTTACACTAACTGTCGTTCCACTTTTTTGCTTTGAAATTGTAAATTTGTAGCTTTTATTTGAAGCAGCTGTTGTGCTTTTTTGAAACTTGCCATTAATAGATAGTTTAACTGTAGAACCTGCTTCTGCTGTTCCGGTAATAGTCGTTGATTGATCTGAAACTGTATTCATTGCTGGTGTTGATGGCTTTGTTTTATCGATTGTAAAGTTGATTGTCGTTGTGTTACTTTCTTCATCTTTCACAACTAAAGTGTATTTACCTGGCTTACTAACGATTTGACCATTTTTAAATCCGGTACCATTTAATAAAGCAGTGCCTTCATCAAATGTGATTTTTACGTCTTTATTATAAGAAATATTATTTTTCACCCCTGTTACGATTGGAGCTACAAAATCTTTCTTTTTGGCAATATATGCAGAAGATATATATCCTGATATTTTTCCATCAGTTGTTTTTACTGGGAACCATACAAAATGATTTAAGCTAGTATTTGGTTCAGTGTATTTAAACTCTCCATCAATTACAAATACCTTATTTAAAGGTTGGGATGTATATGAAGATGAAGTATTCGGTTGAGTTCTTAGTTTTGTACCAGCTGTTGTTACCTTGACGATATCGCCTTTTTTCAATAAATACACAGACTCATGTAATCCACTTGTCATTATATAATTCAATGTATTAAATGTTATACTTTTGCTTAGATTTGGATCATAACTAAAATCATCATAGGCAAATGGATATTGAGCAAGTTTTGTACTTCCTAATAAACTTTGTTCTTCAATGATATTAAACACTTTATCTTGGTAAGTTTCTAAATTCCTTATGATTAAATGATCATCATTTCTTTTTAACGGACTATTTACAGGCATTGTACCGTTATACGCCATAACAGGAAAATACCAGTTTTCAATAATGTCTCTTCCAGCACCATTTATTTTGGGTAATGACGATAATCCGTACTTCTGATCTAAAATACTAACACCCGTCTCAATATTATAGACGATATCATTTTTTAATCTCTCTGGATCTACGGTAGGATCTGTCACTTGCATAATTCCTAATCCATTATCAGAAGAAATAACTGGTTGTCCCTTTTCATCAAATTGTCTCCAAGATGATTCTTTCATTGCAATGGATTTAACAACTTCAGGTGGAATATTCTTACTTAATGCTGCATTCGTTAGTAAACAATTAATTTGTTGATTAGATGGATTTACATTTTGTTTAATTTCACCCATTGGTAAACATTTCGTAGACCAATCCGTTGCTGCTGATGCTTTTCCAGCAACTAATCCAATGGAAAGCATCGTTAATAAGCCTACTTTTAACATTGTTGATTTCAAAACTTTACTCCTCCCCAATCTACTTAATTTTCTATCTTTCATTGTATCATATAAACATATTTTTCTTTAAACTTGTTACTCAATTAAACTAGTAAAAAAAGTGACTCACAATGAGTCACTTTTTTTATTTTAATTCTTGTTTAACATAACTTGATGATACCCATCCAAAGCTTCCATTCGCTAGTTGGACTTTATACCATTTTTTTGTACTATCCATTGTTAAAGTACCATCTGTATTTGTATCAATACTTACGTAATTATTAAGGTTTAACGTACCAATCACATTGTTTTCAGCTGTAGTTGCAGCTGAGCGCACGTTTAAACCATCTGCTGTTATTCTACCTAAGTTTTTAACAGATAAAGTTTGGCTATATGCATTTAATTTAATACTGTTTGTCCAAAAAACATTCCCATCGATCGATAATTTAATCCAATAATTATTTGTTTTTTCAAGAAGAAGGAAAGTTGTACCGGCTGTAATCGATTTCACTTTAGCCGTATCTCCCTTTGCGGTGTATAGATCAATGTTTCCTTTTGCAACCGCTTGGATATTAGCAGGGAATACATCACTACCAACAGGAGTAGATGGACTGCCCGGAATCGTAGTATTCGGTTGAGCTTTATCATAGTACGCTTTATCAAACGGTAGAATTTTTTGCATATGTTGAGCAATCAATTTACCCCAGTTTGGGTCAGTCGCGTAATAAAAATTCATTCCTTCACTCGCTGTATCTATTCTTACATTGCTCATATCTTTTGTACTAAAACCAAGATATGCACCTTTATATTTCCAGTTACTTGGATTTAAGTAAGTGGATTTAATTGAGCGTGCAATATACTCTACATTTTCTTGTACACTCATAAATTTGTATGATGCTATATATGGCGTTGCATCATAAGAACCAAAGCCAAATAAGTTATTTTTTCCTAATGAAATTTGCGAAGTACCAAATCCACTTTCATGAATGGCATGTGCTGCTAAATAAAGTGCATTTACACCATATTTATTTCCAGCATCAATAAATAATTGTCCTTGACCAGTCAGTATACTCTTAACTCCACTTTTCAAGTTATTAGCAATATAGGTATTAATTTGCGCAGCAGTTACTGGCGAAGGTGTACGCAGATCAATAAACTGGTAGCTATCTCTTGATGTCAGTGGGTCACCAGTTTTAACTTGTTTGATATATAATCCTGATACATATCCCGTTTTCCCATTGTAACTAACCTTATACCAATTGTTAGAAGTTTTATCAGTCGCAATTAAAACCATATTTACGGGAATTACTGTAAGCAACGGTGAAGAAGCATCATACGATTGACGTAAATTTAATTCTGAAGTCGTAATATATGTCGAATCTGTAATATTCGTTATTGTCACGACATCGCTTTTTCCAAAATCCAATGCTCTTACATATCCATTTACACCGTTATAAGACACACTATACCAATTACCAATTTTTTTGCTAATCGGGATAACTATATCTTTTGGAATTTGAATAAGCTGCTTTGAAGCATTGCTGAACGATTGATATAAATAAGTTGTATTAAGCGCTTTATAATTTGTAGTAGTAAATGTTGTGAAGCTATTTGTAGTTACATCCTCACTCTTAACATAAAGATTTTGTCCATTGTAATTAATTCGATACCATATCTTTCCTACTAAATCTGTCGCTTTTTGAGTTGAAGCAAAGCCATTATCTCCATTAACTGTAGTTACTACAGGTTTTGTCGCATCTGGAGTTGCGTATAAGTTAGTGACTGCTTTCGTAAAATAATATGCAGTACTTGTTGTTTCATATTTTATTTCATTTACTTTTGTAAAATTATTAATATAAACATATCCCGTTTTACCATTAACCGTGACGTAATACCAGTTACCAACACGTTTTGAAGATGAAATGACCGTACCACTTGGAATACTTGATAGTACTTTAGAAGATACACCATAGGTTTGATATAAACTTGTATTTCTAATTGCTTTATATTTTGTTTGGGCAAATGTAGCTACAGAACTTTTCGTAACATCTGCGCTATTTACATACAAGGTTTTGCCATTATAACTAACGCGGAACCATGTTTGGCCAATGCTATTTACAATGTTTTGAGTACTATAAAATCCATTATTAACAACTACAGAATATGCTGCAGCTTTTTTCGTATCAGGCGTTGGATATAGCTTAGTAGTTTTATTTGTAAAATAATAAGCAGTAGCTTGAGTAGTGTATTTATAATATTCCTTTAAATACGTACCACTTACCCAACCAGTTTTTGAACTATAAGTCACTTTGTACCAATTACCATTCTTTTGAGTAGCGGTAATTAATTTTCCTTTTGGAATAATCACAAGTGATTTATAGGTTGTACCTGCACCCTGTCTTACATTTAGATTTGCTGTCGTTTGATACTTTGTTGTAATATTTACAATTGCTGCACTTGCTTTTGATGTTTCCAAACCGATATTAGGACAGGAAATGCTGGAGGTGCCTACTAATATGCCTGTTGATACCAAAAGTACTCTTCCCATTTTTTTCATGAATCTAATTTTCCTTTCCAACCATTTTTACATTTAATACGTAAAATAAAACAATCCAATTCTATTAAACTAGTAAAATTAATAAACTATAATTTTTTTAAAATGAAATTAACAAAAAGTTAACACTAAAGTTAAGTATAAGTCATAAAATGTCGGAATTTAAATTGTTTTATCAATAATTATATCGGTAAAAAAAGGAAATTGTTTTATATTATCGAAACGACAACCATTTTGTAATTAAATTGACACAATTCTAAAAAAAAAGTTAAAAAGACCATACAGAAGACATTTAACTCTTCTCCATGGTCTATTGATTTCCTACTATATTATGTTTAAGTGGGACTAAAATCTCGAAGTACTTTGTTTTCTTCATTACTTTTTGACTATATGTGAAATCACCATAACAATATGGATATCTGAAATTTTTCTTATTATTATTACACGTATAAAGCTCTGGATTCGTCTCTACCATCGATAAAGAATAAGTTTTAGCAAGTTGATCTGTATGTTTACCCCCATGTGTTTTTACAAAATCAATATAAGCAATCCCCATATTGTAACTTTGTATGATGGTTTGTAAATCAACACCTTGCTTTTTACCATAGGAATACACGTCTTTAAAATGTGAGACACCTTGTTGTATGCTTTTTGATGTATCTTGAATACTATCCTTTGCTAGTCCTAGTGATTCTGAAGCCTGCATTGGATCTTTTCCTTTACCCTTCGTTTCTTGCATCATTAGCCCTAGTAATAAAGGTGTGTATTCTTCTAAATTAGACGTCTTTAACTCAGTGTAAACTTGTGTTTCATACTTCAACACATCTTGGAAATAGTAACGATAGATCGCAAATAACCCAATAATTGACATCAGAAGTGTAAATAAAAGAAGTCTTTTAATAATTTTCCACATTCTATTCTTTTTCATTACCTCCAAACATTTCTCTTTAATACATTATAACGAATATTCCTATTTAAAAAAGCAATGTGCTAAAACTACATATATTTGACATTAAAATGTGAAAAAAGAAATATTTCTTATAATAATCATTTAATAAGAATTGTACCCTTTTAATCCTAGCTTAATAATTGCGTAATCTTCCAACACTGAATTCAAAAAAAGAGTCCAACCTAAATTGGACTCTTTTCTACAATTTACTTTATCTCTTTTACTTCTACTATACGATCCATTTTTAATTCATCATTTTCTCTTGAGAAATGGTAAGTAATTTCAAATGATTTCATTTTAGTTTTACCATGTTTATCAGTTATCTCATACGACTCATTTGTTGTAATGATCATACCCGAATCATCTTGCTTTGAATTTTTCATAGAAAAGCTTGTGAGTTTTTGCGTTGTATCCTTTTTCTTAATCTTGTCTTGATATTCCTTAGACTGTAAGAATGCTTGGCCATTTTGATTAAACAAGCCGTTAATTAGTTGCTTTTCTTCTAAATCAGAAGAAGGCTTAGGACTTGGTAAATAGTTATCAAAAAATCGTTTAAGTCCTGCAAAGAAACCATCTTTTTGATCTGTCTCGTCCTGATTGTCAACTGGCGTATCAAACATTAAATCTACATATTTTCCTGTAACCGGAATATCATCCGTTTTATATAATTCACCATTCTTTTCAATCTCAGCGTGAACTACTGTTTTACCATTTAATAAAAACGGACCAAAGCGATCTAGTTCACTTACTTTTTGCCCCGTATCTTTTCCATTTACAAATAGTTCTGCCTCAGGTTCGTTTGAATAAATTTGAACATAACTAACATTAAAAGTTAATTCTTGCGATAACTTATTTTTTGAAGCAGAGGAAAAATCTATATCAACTGAATCCTGAACATCACTATAAACACCTTTATATGAAACAGCCATAGTATACTTTCCAGGTAAAATTTTGTGGTATGTTGTTTCATATTCGTCTTTATTTAAATGTGTAATATGATTATTTAATTTTAATTCTATGTCGTCAATTGGCGAAGAAATCTTTAATTCGAATGGTTGGGCACTTATTAAATATGTTTGATAAATCCCTAAAAATTTACTACCCTTTTTAATTGAAAGCACATAATTTCCACGACTATCTATTAACTTACTATTCACTACTTTATTATTTTGAATCATATCGTCAAATTTATCTAAAACATCATAGCTATTTAAGTAATCCATAAATGCGATTACTGACTCCTCATCTAAAGATGCCCCGGTACCGCCTTTTTGCAGCATATGTGTGACTTCTTTATAATTATTATCTGACACAGCTTTATCAAAAACCTTCACTAATCTTTTAGGCGAATTTAAGTAGCTTAATGTTAAATGTGTAATTAATATCACGATAATTGGTATTAAAATAAACATCCATTTTCTTTTAAAACTAGGTATTCGTTTTTTTCGCATTGTTCGTATACCCGCTCTTGACAAGGAATTTTGTTCTCTTAACTGAGTTTCCATTTATTTTTAACTTCCCCTTAAATTTTCATTCTATATAGTGCATGTTTTTAATATATAAATTGAATCTAAATAAATACTTAAAAAAGTAAACTATAGTCTATCATACTATTTTTTATTTAAAGGGTAAAAAGAAATTTTTTTATTAGTTAGTGGAAGTAATTGGTTTCATTTCTCTTAAATATATGTATGACATCTTTTCCATTTACTTGTTAAACTATAAGAGTTGAGATATAGGAGGAGTGAAATTGAAGCCGTTAGTTAATCGGAAAGAATCGATTTATTTTATATTACTTTTACTTATTAGTATTCCAATTTATTTTTTACTTATTTTCAGTGTTGTTGGTCTTATTATTTTAGGAATTTTAATCGTTTTACCACTTTTTGCCCATTTAATTTTCACTGCAAAAATACGTATTAATGGCGTTAAGATTACTGAAAAACAATTTCCAGAAGTATATTTCAAAACAAGAGAAATTTCAAAGGAAATGGGCTTTTATTTCTTACCAGATGTTTATGTAGTCCAATCTGGAGGCCTGTTAAATGCCTTTGCTACGCGTTTCTTTGGACGGAATATGATTGTTTTATATTCAGATCTATTCGAAGTGATTGAATCAAATCCAAAAGTAGTTGATTTCGTAATTGCACACGAGCTTGCACATATTAAACGAAATCATATTCTAAAACAGGCTTTAGTATTGCCTGCAAATTGGGTTCCTTTTTTAGGTTCTGCATATTCACGTGCATGTGAGTATACAAGTGATCGAATGGCTAGTCATTATATAAATGATTTTGAAGCATCGACAAAAGCACTTACAATGTTAGCCGTTGGTCGCAAATATTATCAACAAATTGATCAGCATGAATATTTATTAAATAGTAGCAATGAAAAAGGCTTTTTAATTTGGTTCAGTGAACGATTAATGTCACATCCAACTTTACCAAAACGTATTAACGCTTTGCATCATTTTAATAATGTAGAAAGCGATATTAAATTTAAAACACCAAAACGCGTATATGGAATTGCTGTAATTGTATTCGGGTTGTCATTCGGGGTAATTGTCGGTGCAGGTTTATTGGTAGAAAAAGTGATTCCACTAGCACAATC
Organism: Gottfriedia acidiceleris; assembly: GCF_023115465.1. Lineage (NCBI taxonomy): Bacteria > Bacillati > Bacillota > Bacilli > Caryophanales > Bacillaceae > Gottfriedia > Gottfriedia acidiceleris. The sequence goes on from NZ_CP096034.1 coordinate 4,408,413, forward strand.
ATTCGTTGATGGCTATTTAGCAGCAGAAACACCATTAACGCAAGCAGTACTTGATAACGATGTTGAACAAGTTAAAGAGTTAATTGACGAAGGCGCAGACGTAAATGAATTAAATGATGACTACGAATCTCCACTTCTCATAACTTCATATACTGAAGAAGATCACCTTAACTTGGAAATGTTAAAGTTATTACTTGATAACGGAGCTAATCCTTCTATAGGAGATGCAGATGATTGGACAATCTTACACGCCGCTGCTTCTATGGGAGACAAGCAAGCAATTGACTTACTCTTAAAATACGGAGCAGATATTAACCAGCAAGACAGTTCTGGAGAAACACCTATTTTTGATACAACTTATGACATAGATGATGTAAAAACATTCCAGTATCTAATTAAGAAAGGTGCAGACTTATCGATAAAGAATGTAGATGGAATGACAGTAAAAGAAGTAGCTAAGGAAAATGGAGCAAAGAAAATCTTAAAGTGGTTAGATCGTCAAGTAACCGAGATTAAACTTTAAGACTTACGCAATTATTTTCCTTATTAAAGCATCAGAGTCAGTAAAAAAGCAAAGTTCAAAACTACTGAACTTTGCTTTTTTACTAGCTTTTGAAGAAGTAACTGTCCTTTTTTCAACTATTCCCTGGATTTAATTAGACTTAAATTATATTTTTCTACATCATTAAGCTCTCCACCATATGCTGGATTAGGTTTGTACCAAGACTTCGAGCTGAAATAAATCGTCAAGTCACTTGATTTAAATACTAAACCATGCCTAGCATAGATTTCATTTCTGGCTAAACGTAATTCATTTGGAGCTAATTTAATTAGATCTGCATTCGTTAGTTTTTTACTATTACTTTCCGGTAAAACATAATCTTTTGATTGTTTTTCTTCATCTGTAACTTTTGTTTCCTTAGTAGTTGTTTCTTTTGAAGTTGTTTCTTTAGCAACTTCCTTAGTTTTTGTTTCAGTTGCCTTTTCACTCTTTGTTTCTTTTTTTACATCCTTATCAGCTACTGCCTTAGTAGAAGCATTTTCCTGATGAATATTACCTTCATTCATTATTTTGGGGTAAACATAAAAAATTGCTGTTGCACCAATTATAAGTACTCCAGCTATCGAGAGTATTAACGAAAAGTATCGTTTATTACTTAAACCATCTTCCTTATCCTTTAGTTTTCTATGTTCTGAACGACTTTCAACTTTGTTTTCTGCCTTACTAGCCAAATTCTTTCACTCCCCTAATACAGTTATAAATAAATGCACTTATCATATTATCTAATCTATTTGCTTAAAATCCAATTCTTTTAATAAAAGTTTAATACGTTATTAACACAATTGAAAAGACTATATTAAAAAAACAAGAAATCCCTAGCTCCGTAAATGGAAATAGGGATTAATCATCACTATATTTATTGGATATTGACGCTAATATATTTGCCTCCTCTAGTTCCAACAATTACTTGTTGTCCAACTACAACAGGAGACGCCTCAATATTAACACCTAGATTAATCTTATTGATAATTTTTCCGCTACCACTTATTAAGTATAGATTCCCAACAGAATCACCTTGAATTAAGTAAGCTTTATTATCCTTTGTATATACGGCTACTGTAGATGACCACGCATAGTTTGGTGAATCTAAATGCCATTTTTCTTTTCCAGTAACAGTATCGTAACTAATTAATAAGCCCCCATTTATCGTTTTATACCTTGAAAAATTAAAAATAATCTGTCCTTTTAACGGGCCAGTTCCAACAATTGGAGTCGCTAACAGTCCACCATTAACAGGATGATTACCTTTTATCGAATAACCAGGTATTTTCTCTCCCTCATATGTTAGTAGACTATTAAAATGAAACTACTAAGATTATATATAATAGGAAGTAAGCAATTTGTCACATTTTGAAATTAACTAGTTATTCTTACTTAAAGATTGATTGCTTCATTTTGATTCTTACTATTTTTTACTTTATTATTAATAATATAATTTTCAACCTTTTCTATGAATTCCCACTATTTACACCTTGAGTCCCGTAAAACTTATGATACATTTAAAGAAGAGACTTGATTGATTACCAGCTCAGGAGGGAACATCCTTGATCCAGACTTTTTTTTAGTTTATAAAGATGTTTAACACGGTATGGAGGGAGAAAAAAGGAAAACTTATTAGTATTTTAAAAAGCACGGCATTAAGTACTATAGATTTATATTGGACTGAACATTTAGAGCATTTACAACAATTGATTGAAGGGATACACTTAAGACAGTATACAGTATCAATAAGAAGATCCAATTCGACCATATGAATTTGATGGATTTACTCTGTTTGAACATACTCATAACATAATACTACAAGAAATATCAGCAAGTCTTGCTTCAACATTCCAAGAATTATCTTGTCCACAGGGGGTAGAAAAACAAAATGTTATCGTCGATTAAGCGTTTATTACAAAAAGGTAAAGATTCAACAGTTTCATCGAGTGATTTATTGCAACAAACATCTACTGATCAAGCAGTTCAAGTTGAAGAAAATGAAGTGGTTGAAATTTTCCCTAAAATTTCATTCCATCCATTAATGCATATTGAGGATGAAAAGCGTTATGTTTATCAGTTTTTAAATAACGAGCTTTCTCCTTTAAAACCAAATCAATTATCATTATCTGCAATCGAACTTGAAATTAATGATGACGGAAGTGCCACTGTTACAGCATTCGTTCGTAACAGTTTAGAAAAATTAGTTCGTTTAGAAGACGCTATTCTTTTATTGATTAGTGAAGAAGGAGAACTATTAGCAAAAAAAGGATTTAGATTGGAAGAGCTTGGCGAAATGCCACCTTGCAGCAGCCGCCCATGGCGCTTTGTATTTGAACGAGAGTATTTACTAAAAGAGGACTTGCCTGAAACAGGTTTTGAGTTAGCATTTGATTTATCAAAAACTATCCACCGATTAGATATAGATCCAACATGGGAAGGCCGACTTACTGAAGAACAAATTACAGAATTAAGCAATCTTGTAAATTCTTTACCTAAATTACGTATAAATGAAGTGAGTTTACATGCTTTACGAGCAAGCTATAATGAAGAAGGAAACTTAGGCGTTAATATTTTAGTTCGAAATGGATCAACACAAGCTGTTAATCTAGAATTACTACCACTAGAAATGTTAAATGAGAATGGCGAAATAATTGCAAAAGGTTTATTCACACTACCTCCATTAACAATACAGGCAAATACGAGTAAACCATGGACATTTATCTTCCCAAAAGAACTAGTTGAAATAAATGCGTTCTCACAATGGACAATTAGAATACCTGAACAAGAAGTTATTTAAGGCATATTAAAGAATAGATTCACAAACTTTAAAAGCAGGATTTATGGTCAATTAAGATCTTAAGGCCTGCTTTTTGTATTTCCTGCCTCTGCTTTTTTTTTAAAACAACTTACCTCTTGCCTACCCATCAGAAGAATATCCTTCTATTAATTCCTTAATCATCATTAACTTTTCTTCATCTGATTTTAGCTTATATTCTACTTTCTGACTTAAATACATACTAATAATCTTTGTGGCTTTACTAATTTGTTTATCAAAAATGTAATAAGAAATTGGGAATATCCTCTCTTCTCCATTCCTAAACTGTATTTTTGTTTTTCTTTTTTCTTTTATATATTTATTTATTTGGATAAAATTTAGCCATTTGCAAGATATGTTATTTTGCGAAGATGTAGGAATCATAATAATTGATAATGTGGGATTAATCATAAGAGGAATCTTTTTCATAGTTGGATATTTACTTTTTACGACTTCGAGATGACCTCTAATCGATTGATTATGGTAGAGGGCGGATTCTTTCAAGATTGCTTTCATTGGCCGCTTTGAATAGATCACCCCTTTGTTTTTATCTGTTATTTTGGTTAAATACTCTGGACGATCCGCAGCTTCAATCAGCATTGTTTCATACGATACAACATAATCTAATTTTGACATATGAGCCTCCTTTGAGGATTTTTTACATATCGATTATATCAAAATTATCTTTCCTTATTTTTGAAACTTCTATGACCGTTTTTCAGTGTTTTAGTAAAATTTACTTCTTTTAAAAATATAAAAATAGATAAGATTTCATTAAATTATTTCTGGCAAATTTAAAGTTTTAAATTCAATACTCACATTTCACTCTGTTTTTTTTATTCTTAATTGAAGTTTCCAAATATGATCTATTTCTTATATTTTTATATAGTTACTTCACCGCGGAATACACACAAGGGCATGCCTTTAAGAAAGGCAGTAAGCATGAAATGTAGTGAAGAACAGGTAGATTATCAAGTAGTTTCAGGAAAATTGAAGCCAAGTACATTCGATGAATGCATAAACCAGTATGCCCGAATGATAAAAGCAACTATGAAGAAGTTACATATATATAAAAACTTTGATGAATACTATCAAATTGGTCAAATTGCACTATGGAAGGCTTATCAGCAGTATCAAACTGAGAAAGGGAGCTTTTCAAGTTACGCTTATATTACAGTAAGAGGCTATTTATTAAACGAGCTATCCAAAGCAATTAAATATGATGAGAGAAACGTAGTAGTAGAACAAAACCATGAAGATGTAATATATTGCGACGAAGCATTTTCACTAGATAATTTTATAAGTTTTCTAGATGGGATTTCTCCCTTACAGAAGCAAATTCTAATTAGGCGTTTCTACTACAATCATGAGTTTCCACAAATCGCATATAGCCTAAATATGAAAGAATCTAGTGTTCGATCTAGTTATCGCTATGCATTAAAAAGATTAAGAGAATCAAGATAAAATTTTAAAAATAAAGTAATCTATTTGTTGATTACTTTATTTTTTTAAAATTGAGTTCCTATTAAGTCCAAATTAACTAGTACTTTCCTCCTGTTTTTACAAATTTTAAAACTATGCCGTTTTGAGTAGGACTTCACACATTTTTTAACATTTCCTTCCATTTTGACCTATTCTAAAATATTATTCCAAAATTACTAAATTTTACCAGTTGTTTTTTAGAGTTTCGACATTTTTTTTACAAATGTCGAAATGTTTTTTCTTAGAATTTTTCCAATTGTTTCAAATATGAAAAAACGCCTTGATTTATCTAAATCTTTTAATATAATTGAAATATTAGTAATATTATTGTTTTTTTTGAAACTACAAATTACTACAAACTATGTATTGGATTCATTATATAATTGTTATATAAATTTTTTAAAAATTGTAATAAATCCACCAGAACTCTCTCTAGAAAATGGCAAACCAATTGAGAGGTTGGGACGCAAAGCCACTGATCTTAATCGTAAATATAGTTAAAATGAACTAGTTCGCTATATTTTTTAACTAGTAAACGAACTAAGACAGCAGGGTTACCTAGGTATTTTATACCTTAATTTTAGGAGGCTATTATCCATGTACAGTCAATTGGAAAAACATTCTGCCGAATTAAACTGGATCGACTTACTACTAGAATGCATTGAAGTAGGCTTAAGTCCTGATGAAGTGCGATCATTTCTTTACAATTGCGTTAAAGATTCATGTCAAAACTAGGATAACTACTCCCTACTATGATATACTTTTTGTAATAGTCAAAAAGATATGGAGTAGCTTATATGATTGGAGAACGAATTAAAAAACTACGTTTACAACATGGAATGTCACTTACAGAGCTTGCAGAACGTGCTGGTATCGCAAAATCTTACATAAGTTCGATTGAACGAAATCTACAAAGCAATCCTTCAATTCAAGTACTTGAAAAAATTGCTGGCGTCTTCAATACAACGGCAGAAAGCCTCCTGAAAGATGATATTGATCCAACAAAAATTATTGATTCTGAATGGATGGAAATCCTTCAAGAAGCAATAAATTCAGGTATACCCAAAGATGAATTATTAAAATTTATTGAGTTTAATAAGTATAAGCAAGGCAAATAAACCTTCGAATTAAAATGTTTCCATTTTAATTTGAAGATTTTTTTTCCCACAAAAAATAAGAAGGGTGCTCTTCAAACGAAGAGTGCCCTTCTTATCATTTATTTACGTAAATCATATTTTAGAGTAATGTTATCGATATAACAGCATCTTTACTAGAGCTGCCAGATTTATCTTTAGCATACATAAGTTTTAACACATGTTTACCTGGTTGAATAATAAGCTTTTTATTTATCCAATGGTTATCTGTACCTGATTCACTAACTAGTATATTGCATCTAATGAAATCGTTAAGATACCTTTATTTAGTTGAGAAAGCTCTAAATAATCAAAAGATAATTAGAAAGAGCTTCATCCATTCAAATAATGACTGACTAAAAGTTTATACGTTTTTATCTTCCAACCGCATTTTGTTCTTCAGTTTTTGAAACATTCATTTCTGTTGACCTTCCCCGCTAGACTGCCTTGGCTGTTTAGTATTAAATATGAAATAAATTAAACGTAAATACTGTTCATTCTCTATTTTTTTTCATATTCCAAAGTAAAAACCAGGATTATGTACTGGGTCTTTAGTATCCTGCTGATTTACATTCGAATATCAATTTGAGAAATTTGTAGAAACTACAGGGGATAAATATCAGAGGAGTAGTCTTTTTGTTCAGATTAAGATCAAAGCAAAAAACCCCCGATTTTTAATATAGTTAAACTATAAAACAAATCGGGGGTTTTTTCTTATTGTATTAATCCCAACTGATCGCGTAGTTCGTTTGAAAGTGCTAAACGATTTTCTTCCGGTACTAAATAGTAGTAGATTCCCTTAATCATTTTTCCACTTCCTTCTAGTTGCTGTTGTTCAATACTGTCAGTGGCACCGCGGTAGCTTTTCTGAATATCGAACATTTCATCTAAGGTTAAATTAGTTTCTAGATTTTTACTAATCAAATTTAATATATCCTTATAACTCACTAAACTTTTAATTTTTGTTCCTTTATTAATTACTTCCTGAATAATTTGACGTTGTCTAGCTTCCCGTCCAAAATCACCTTGTGGATCCTCGTAACGCATTCGGGAGAAACTTAACGCCTTTTCTCCATTTAAAGATAATAATCCCTTTTTAAAATGATAACCATCATTTGTGAAGTCTAGTGTATTCATAACCTCTACTCCACCAATTGCATCTACAATGTCCTTAAATCCCTCCATATTGACCTCTAAATAGTAATCAATAGGTATGTTTAAAAATTTCTCCACAGTGTTTACACTCATCTGTATGCCACCGAAAGCAAATGCATGATTAATCTTATCCGTACGATCTTTCCCTACTATTTCAGTACGAGTATCACGTGGAATACTAATAATTTTCGTCGTATGTTTTGTAGGATTTACGGTTATGACCATTAGGGAATCAGAGCGCCCCTGGTCACCTGGCCGTTTGTCTACTCCTAAAAGCAATACTGAAAAAGGATTCTTTTCTTTAACGCTGACAGGTTCGACCCTTTTCTCTGTCTTATCAATTGGGTGATAGATCACACTTGTCGTTTTCGTTACTTCATGATAAACATAAAATCCAGTAGCTCCAGCTATAACTACGAGTACGGTCAAAACAATTCCAATGCGCAACATTATTTTTTTCCAGCTCACGGATATTGCTCCTTTTAGTAAATATTAGAATGTAATTCACAACTATATTTATAAATTTATAACTAAAGTGTGGTAAGTTTCTAAGTTAGCAATTCTTACTTATATTCATAAGCCTTGATTGGTTTATTTTTTTTGCTTCAATGTTAAAATATTAATTTCAGGTGGATTAAATAATCTAAACTTAAGGAATGGAATAAAATTGCTGCTTCCTAGGCCTGTGCTTACATATTGTTTGGTATGTTTGTACTCCCAAAGTCCTTTAACGCGGTTTTGTGGAGGAAACAGACCACCCCACTTATACCAACCCTCTGGAACGAATGGTGCTCCTATAAAAGGTAAACGAATTTGTCCTCCGTGATAATGTCCAGCAATAATCAAATCGTATTTACGATCTTTAAACTTCAGACTAGAATCATTTAAAAGAGTATCAATTCTCGTGTCAACTATAGGATAGTGGTTAAGCGCAATTAGGACATTATTCTTTTTTAAATGATTAATACCGGATATCTCTTTCATTAATGTTTTACGATGCTCAAAATACTGCTTGGTTTGTGAATATTCAGGTAAGAAGATTCCATTTGTTTGTTTTTCACTTTGAGACGGTTCCAGGATCGACGTTTCAAAGTCAACGAAGTTTATTGAGGAATTGCTTTTTTTGACTGAATAAACAGATTCCAAGAATTTGACTCCACGTTTTTCAATTCCTTTTACAAACTCACTTTTTACTAATACACCTTTTGAATTCACATAATATGACTCAGGATCTTCATTTCCAGGTATATAAATGGCATTCTCTTTATTTTTTAACCCATCTAATAACTGATAAAAAGGCTTGATGTTAGTACTCTGACTTTTAAGAACCATATCCCCAGTGAAAACTATTGCATCGTAATTTATAGAATTAATAGATTTAAGCAATCGACTTTGATTTTTGCCGAACTCTTTACCGTGTAAATCTGTGATTTGAAGAATTTTATATCCTTCGAACTCTTTTGATAAGTGGTCTACTAAGACATCTTGTTTTGCTATTGTAATTCGGTTATTATCCAAAATTATATAAATTACTAGAGCACAGATAAATAATATGATTAACCCTGCAACTACTTTTGCTAATTTATTTTTCAAAGTAACCGCTCCACTATCAACTTTTTATACAAAGTATTGATAACCCATTCAAATGAAATTACTATTTGATTGTCTGCTTTAATTCAAAAAAATCAAAGAGCTCCTCAACGCTTTCAGTTACATAAACATTCTTACATTTATCCGCGTCAACTTTACTTTCAAATCCGTAACCATACGTCACAGCAATAAAATCAATTCCCACTTTCTCTGCACCAATTGCATCATGCATGCTATCACCGATCAATACTACTTTTGATAAATCATTTTGACCTATCTCTTCTAAACACATTAAAATTAAATCTGATTTACTAAGCGTATCGGCATCATCGACACCGAAAATAACATCAAAGTGCTTACTCAATTCGAAATTTTCCAAAATTTCTTTTGCTAAATCATCCCTCTTTAGCGTCGCAACTGCCGTAGTACATTTTTTCTCTTTTAATGAAAATAGTAACTCTTTAATATAGCTATATTGCTTAGCTTCGAATTTACCCTTTTCTTTGTATCTACTTCTATAAATTTTTACAGCTTCTCTTGCCTTCTCTTGATTAAAACCGCACTCTCGCATAAACGATTCGGCAGGTGGTGGACCAATAAATCGTCTCTGCTGTTGAACTGTTAATTCCGGTGCCCCCATTAGCATTGCAGTATGATTCGCACCAATCATGATTCCTTCCGCTGTATCTAATAAAGTTCCATCTAAGTCAAAAATGATTGTAGAATATTTCATATGCCCTCCGCTTTAATATGTCTTACTATACAAATGAACCTCTTTATAAATCGTGGACGTTACAAAGTGAATTCCCATATGCTTTTCTACATCGGCTAAGTACTTTTTTATTTCTTCATTCTTCTTAACAAGCTCAACCATTTCAATATGATTAATTAATTCTGTTGAATAGTAGTTTTTACCCTTGTTCAAACTGAACCCATCAAATCCCGCAAGATACACATGATCAATAAATAAACGATTTAATAAATTAATAGCCATTAATCCTGCGTTATCTGAAATTAAGGAGTTTTCTAGCAGTAAATCAGAATAATTAACGACTATTGATGAATCCACTTTTAAATTTGTAATATTTGACGTTGTAATCAAAGTTGTCGTAGATGGTCTATCTTTTATTACATCTTCCATACTCTTAAATCTCTTACTATTGCTAATAAAAATAGCGTTACAGTTAAAAGTACTTGGTAAAAAATTTACGCTAATAATAAATGGGGCCTCTTCGTTTATAAATGTTTTAATATTCTCTAATTCATTTTCAATTGATATACCTGGTGCAATAATAAGTACTTTTTTATTACCAATTAACTTCCTTAATCTCTTCAAACTTTCTGTATCGTCTACTAATTGCATTTGATGGCTTATGTATAAATCTTCAATATAATTTTCATCATAAATATCACGTTTTTTGTTCGGGATTTGCCTTAATATTGTATTGATTGACTTAACAGAAATGGTCTGTTTATTCATTAAATATGAAGCATAGTTAGGGTGACAATTATTGATTGCTGCTATAAAATAGGGGACGGAATAACCCCATTTAGGCTCATTAAAAAATCTACTCAAATGTTCATCTACAATTTCCAATAACGGTACTATTTTATATTTTTCCTCAATATTTTCATTAATGTACTCGGAAATTAGCTCGGTGCATAAATTTCCCGCTCCTCTTCCCATACCAAATACCGAAGAATCTATTATTATATTTCTTTTAGTGTGCAGCGTTAGCAATTCTTGGGCATTTGAAAAAGATAATTGTAAATTATTATGAGAATGGAATCCGATACTAATCGTTTTATCAAGATTGTGATCAAGCAAGTGGTACATTCTCAGTAAATTATTTTTGTACATGATCCCAAGTGTATCTACTAAGTAAAATGCATATGGTTTTAACTCATTAACTTTTTCGATTAGAGCTAACAGATTTGCATCAGTATAGCTAGTAGTACCCACTGGTTGAATAAACACTTTATACCCTTTTTCAATTAACATTTTTCCATATTCTAATGCTTCAGCAATTTCTTTTTCATTATCATGGAACGTTAATCGAATTCCATCAATTGAAGTACCGTCATATCCTTTTATTTTATCGATTGAGATAAATGGTTGATCAATCATAGCTACGTAAATAGTATCTTTATTTTTTGGCTGAATCAGTTCTTTGATTTTTTCTACATCATTGAAAATTGTAGTATCATTATCATAATCCACATCTCTAAGAAATCCACATTCGATAATGTCAATATTAGATTGTGTCAATTTTTCAATTACTTTTTTAACCGTTCTCTTACCAAAATTCCAATCGTTGATGTATCCACCATCGCGTAAAGTACAGTCGAGTAGCTTTATATTGTTCACTCAAATACCACGCTTTCTAAACGATTTTTTATGATATCTTGTACTTTATCTAAATCTTTTGGAGTATCTACTGATAGAGTCGTCACACTTGCTTCCACAAATTTTATCTTTTGACCATTCTCAATAAATCTAAATTCATCAATGTCTTCAGCTGCTTCTAAAGGACCTCTTGGTGCTGAATAACAGAACTCCAATGCACTTTTTGTAAAACACTGTACTCCAACGAACTTTTTATAATAGAAATCGTATGTCCCTTTTGGGTAAGGAATTGGGCTTCTGGCTAAATATAATCCATATCCAAAAACATCTGTTGCAACTTTAATCTTTGAAAAATCAACTGCCTCCAAAGGATTTTTTAACTCTGTCATTAAATTTGAAAAATATAGTGAACTCGGATCAACCTCTTTAGGAAGAATCCTTCTAATTGCCTCAGTTTCTATTAATGGTTCATCTCCATTTACATTAATATAAAAATCCGCATCTACTACTGTAGAAACCTCGTATAGTCGGTCTAGATGTGTTTTATGATTTTCAGAAGTCATAATTGTTTTTATTCCATAGTTTTCACAAACTTCTTTAATTCGTAGATCATCTGTTGCTACATATACCTCATTTAGTCCCTCTAATCCTTTTAATCGTTCGTGTACCCACCAAATCATTGGTTTTCCACAAATGTCCGCTAATGGTTTTCCTGGGAATCTTGACGAATTATATCTAGCTGGGATTACACCAATTATTTTCATAAATTATCCCCCTCCCGATCTCATAGTACAAAAGGTATTGTTCACTTTAAAAAATGTTCTCTTAAAATATTTCTACTGAATTTTTTCTACTATATAATTATTGTATTTATTTTCATTTAGCTTACTTTCATATGCTTGAAAAAATTTTATTCGCTCCACTAGATATTCGAAATATATTCGTTCTCCTTTAAGATTTCCCTTTATCTTTCGAAGAATAAATTCTAAGTAAAATATATATCTATATATTTCCGACTGATTTACTAGAATTGCTGCCATTTCTGAGTTAATAAAATTGCCTTCTAAGTAATTCCGAATAAAAGTATGAAATACGTTTTCAAATTCTTCACTTGCTTCGTACAACTTTTTTTCACTTACATTTGAAAATTTTTCGAATATAAGAAAGTAAAGATCAAAAAATGAACTTCTAATTTCTAAAGTATTCCAATCTATTACCTTAGTTATTTTCTTACTCTTCAGAACATTCCCTTCCCAAAAATCTCCATGGGTGAATCCTAAAACAATTTCAGTTTTTAAACAATTTTTTTTCAATTCTATATTTATCTCTGAAACAAATTCATAAATAGGTTTTATACTGTTATTTAATGTGAAATCTTCTTGTAATAAAGGATTTAACAATTCATCTATCCTCTTTGTAACGTTTTGGAGATGTTGCCCCAATGAGATTACTTGGTAGTTTTTACTAAATAAAATATCTCTTAATATAGGTAAAGCCTCTGTATGAACGTTCTGAATATTAAAGCAAGCCGGTTTTAAATTTACATAAGATTCTTTCATAAATCTATTACTAATATTCCAATCTAGTAAACTTTGGGATAGTTTACAATTTTGAGCCTCGATTAGTTTATAAATTTTATCCTCCATTACATTTCTTGAAAAATTGTTAGGAAATATAGTCGTAACACTTTGCTCTCTAAGATTTACAATTTTATGTTCACCGTGCCCCACCAAAATTAAACAATTTCCATAATGTGATGACGACAAAGTTGGAAAAGTACCAGGCTTTACTTTATTAATTCTCTTTTTTTTATAATATAAATATGCAAATTCTAATACTCGAATAAGTCTAACTATTGGTATAAAAAAATTAATAAATCCAATTTTCGTCTCCCTTTCAAGAAAACCAAAAGGTTTCCCTTTAAAAAACAGGAAGAATATAAGACCAATTAAACTTTGTTCTAAGTTTATGTAAAGCGAACTATATAGAAAGTTATCTATATAAATATAAGTAAACTCCTCCATTTAAAGCTCCCTCTTTTTGTCCTTTGATGTAAGATCTTTAATTTTTTAAGTTTAAGTAGCTGTTCATTATATTGAACAATGATTAAAAAAAATATCACAAAAGGAGGTATATTCTAGCAATTAACAAATCATATTTTCTTTATTGAGAACTACTTATCACAAAAATTATCATCTTTTTAAATATCTGTCAATTTTGATTTTATTTAAGTTAAAGAAACTAAAGATTCTTCTCTTTGATTTTTTGCTAAAACGTTATCAAGATTGACTCTTTCAAAAATTTCAAGCATTCCTCCTCTAGTTGCATTTAAGATTTTAATGTTTTTCTTATCCGCATATTCCTTTGCCACTTTGTATGCATCAATCATTTTTAATCCAGCAACTGAATAATTAGAATCATGATAATCATAATTTTTAAAATGGTGGTTCAAATCACTAGAATAATTACTATCTGCTCCAAGTAAATAGATCTCCTTAAACCCCATGTAAACTGCAATTTGAATAAGTGAATAAGTAATTGTATATCCATCATATACAACTGCAAATGCGTCACCGCTAAATTTTGTATTATATTTTTTATGCATCCAATTATGATTTAGCATGTTCATTGGATAAACGTAAAATTCATCCGAAACAGAATTACGTTTTAAAATAGATTCACCAATAAATTTACATTCTGATTTCAATTCTTTAATATCATCTTTAAACTTAATATAATTTCTAATATCTTGAATACCATAGTAGGTGGGTCTCCAATCTGTTTCGTTAAATGCTAGGCAAATTGAATTCATACTAAATGTAATTTCGCCTCGAAGTTTTTCCAAATCCTCAACTTTCAGGCTTGGTCCCGTTGCAACTATAAAACATCTTTCACCTAAATGTTTATTTTTTATACTTTTTAATTTTTCAAAACGACTCTTTCTGTCAATACGAGTTACTCTTAAAAACTTTTTAAAGTTGAATATAATATTTGGTATAATGACTGGTCTAATCATAGGAATAAAATCATATCTTGTTTTTCTAATACAGTCATAAAAGTACAATGTAACCTTATTACTTTTTAGGATGTCTTTTAAGATATCTCTTATTGTCATATTTCCCATTCCCTTATTATTTTTCAATTTTTTTAAAAGAAAGTCCCCGTTTTAGCCTCGATTTGATCATTATTTATTTTTATTTCTTTTAACTTACTGAGCCTATCTAACAGCCTATAGTCTGAAATATTATTATCAGATAGATTAATTTTCTCTAAGTTAGATAGATATTGTATTCCATCTAGATTAGAAATATTTTGACCGCTTAAATCTACTTCCTTTATCGAAATCAATTCAGAAATCGTTATCCATTTTACACTTGGATTATGTAGATGCTGTCTAATACAACGTTCTAAATTTTGATCTATAAATGTGGCGATTCCAGCTATTTCAGCAGTAGTATAGAATTCCAACCCTAATGATTTTGCTTCTTTAATAATTTCTTCGATCATTTTAGGTGAGGTTCTCCACGTTCCAGCGAGTTCTGATTCTTCTCCCCAACCAAAATCTTCCCATTTTACATCTTCAGGTAATATAGAATGCGACATTAAAATTAAATTTAGCCCAGTTTTCTTAACAACTCCCAAAATTCTTTTTATATACTTTTTATTTTTTAAAAATATACTATCTATACAAATAGCAGGTGCAAATCCAGTATGATTGAAGGGAGTTAAATGATCAGCAGACGAATGTCCCCTCACAACTTTAAAATACTTTGGAACGATCTCGTTTATCATTTCATCATTATATGTTGCAAAAGGAAATGAATAGGTCACAGGCAATTTAAATTTTTCTTTTGTTTTAGAGTGAGAGTGTTTTTCTATCCATTTAAATAATGATTCTATTTCATCGTCAATCCATTTTGTTAAACCATGTTCCTCTACATATGTTTTAGCATTTTGGTGCTTAAAGCTATGATGAGCAAGTTCATGACCATTTGCTTGTAATTCTAATAATAGATCTATTTCTTTTTGATTATGTTCTCTTTCGCCTTCAAAATGGTGAAATGCGTTAATATTAAATGTTACTTTAACATCGTAATACCCAAATAAATCCATTCCATATTTATGCCATTGCTCAACTCTAAAACTATCATCAAATGAAAATGCAATGCCAGGTTTATTTACAAAAGAAATCTCATTTCCACCTTTTTTTGGTTTTATTTTCCTTTCCATTTCCCTAATTAAATTCCCATAAAATCCATGCCAGTACCAAGTTTGGGCTGCTTTATTTTTTATTTTTTCTAATCCTCTCCTAAACATTACGTACCTCCTTTAAGGATAGTTTAAATTAGATATTTTCCACTATTAAATAACTGAGTGCTTTAATTTATAGTCAACTGTCACTAATCTACCTTTATTCAATTTGAAAACAATATCACAGTTTTCAATTGTACTCAGACGATGCGCAATAATAATTAACGTTTTTTCTCCCTTTAAGCCATCGATCGCTTTCATAATTTCTTTTTCTGTTTCATTATCCAGTGCAGATGTTGCTTCATCCATAAAAATTATTTCTGGGTTGTGGTATAATGCCCTTGCAATTCCAATACGTTGACGTTGTCCGCCCGATAGTCTTACTCCTCTTTCACCTACAGTTGTGTTTAATTGATTAGGAAGTGATTCAACAAATTCTTTTAATTGTGCCTGCTCTAGTGCTCTCCATACAGCATAATCATCTATTTGATTTTCATCTAAACCAAATGCAATATTTCCACGAATTGAATCATCAGATAAAAAAATCGATTGTGGAATATAACCAATTTTTTGCTTCCATGTTGCTCTTTGATCATTTAAGTTTTTTCCATCAATTAAGATTTCTCCGTTTTCAGGGTGAAATAATCCAAGAATGATATCAACTAAAGTTGTTTTTCCAGCACCCGATTCACCAATGAATGCAACAGATTGACCGATAGGAATTTTTAAAGATACATCTCTAACTGAAAAATCTTTCTGATTAGGATATCTAAATGAGATATCCTTCAATATAATGGAATCTGTATAAACTCTTTCATTTCGGCCAAGTATCTTTGAAGAATCCTCAAGAACCAGATGGTCACTGCTTACATGTTGATCTTTATTTAAAAACAAATCATCATATATAGTTAATAAAGCAGGTTGAGAGTAACGAATTGCCGTTATAAATCCTACAATACGAGTAATTGAAGGCATTAAACGAAATGCTGCCATAGCAAAGAGTGCCATTGTTGAAACTAGACTAGTAGTATTACTACCTTTAAAAACAATAATTAACATCGTGATCAGTACGATTGTTACCATAATCGTTTCAATAAAATATCTCGGCACTTGATTTAACATTCCTAATTGTCGACTATTTCTTGCGCCTATTTGACTTTGAGCAGTAAAGGCATTAACAAAGAAATCTTCTTTTCCGGAAACCTTTACTTCTTTACTCGCACCTAGCCCTTGGTTTACCCACTTAATCATTGCCGCGTTTACTATTTGTTGTTCAGTACCTAGATGGCTAATTTTTTTACGAAAAAATCTAAAAAAGATAAATACACTACCACCTAGTAGTGTTGAAGCAATAATAGTTGCTAAAGGAGCCGTAAAAATTAACAAAGCTAGAATAAATGATGTTACTAAAATTTCTGTTAATAGTTGAAAACCCGATATGATAATTCCTTGGAAAACTTTTGTGATTTCTGAATTTATATTTCGGAGTAATTCTGATGTATTTCTTTGCAAATGAAATACATAAGGTTTCGTTAAATACTCCTTAAACAGGCTTCTAGATAGTCTTACTTGTTGATTTAGAATGACACGAACTTGTATATAGTTAAAAAATAATAGGTAGATGTTTTTAATAAAAAAGATTGAAAGTAATGCTATACCTGCGAATACGATAAATCCATTAATGGAATTGAAATGAAAAAAATTATATAAAAATGATAAAATAGATTGTTCTTTAATTACCTTTGGATCAGTTAAAATTCCTACAAAAGGAAAAATTGCTCCAATTCCAATTGTTTCAAATACCGCTGCTACTATCATCATGATAAATAAAATTAATAGTTTCTTCTTTTCATTTTTGTTAAAAAGCATTAGTAATTTGCTTAACGAAGACTTCAAAATATATCACCCTTTAAAAATAAAATAAGTAATCCATAATACTTTGAAAGGATTACTAGGTCTTTTCCCTTGTTTTAAATCTGATAGTTAATAAGATACTTTTTTACTTAATACTCATAGAAACAATTATTAAACTCTCAATAGCCATTCTATATCCCAAATTTTAGAATTTACGATATTCTGGTAACGATTTCTTCTTCATACTTAATATCATTAATTCCGTGAACATCAGTACCTTCTGGAACTTCACCTACATATTTATTTTTAATTGCTTCTTTTTCTACAGCTTTATTTAAAAACCATTCATATTCAATATCAATATGACCAATATCAATTGCATGATAGCCATAATTAGCTAAGTCATAAGCTAATACCGTAGCTGTAGGCCCAAGAGCAATTAACACTAGTTTTGACTTATCATGTTTTAATACCTCTTCAAATATTTGATCATACTTTGCAAATGCGTCAGTAGCTGGACATAAGATTCTTTTTATTGATTTGGTATTATCGAACAAATTATTTCCAATTCCTAGTCTACTTTGTTCTCCTTCAATAATAATGACCTCTTTTTGATGCCACAGCTTTTTAAAAGTCTTAAACCTAAACTCAGCCTGACTTTTGTCCTTATAGTCTATATAAAGTCGTGTGACCAATGAATCATAATAGACTTTGTTCTTTTGTAATAGTTTATAAATCTTATATCGATTTAAATTTAAGTAACGTATCCAATAATTTCTTGATCTGTCTGTACACCAGTCAACATTTTTAAAAACATTCGGGATAAAGACTTCATGATTTTCTTGATTACTTTTAATAATTTCCCTTAATCTTAAGCTTAACTCCCCTGAATATGGCTGAAACCTTAAGCTTTTTCCGTTCATTATATTGAACTCACCATCGCCATACCTACTTATCGAACATCTATTTCGGACAATTAGGTTTAAACTTTCATCAGTTGTTTTTACAGAAGGTTGGCTAGAAAATAAAAAAACCAATCCATTAAATAGGGTGGTAATCTGTTCAATACTTCTTATTTTAATTTTTGAACCTAACACATACATTCTTCGGTATATGCTCATCCTCTTTTTCTCCTTGATAGGAAATTAATTATTAATTTATATAAAATAGGGTGAATACGTGTTGCAAATAATAATATTTTTACATTTGTAACATACTCTTTTAGTTTGATTGTTTCCGTGAAGTAATTGTTTAAAATCTCGGTTACTTTTTTATATTCTTTTTGATATAAAATATGATTCGGATCTAGTGAAATTGTGTTTAAAACGGCCATTGCATTATTAGCCAGTTTTAGTGTTATGATTGGCTTTAGTTCAGGATAATATCGACTTACATAACGATAGATTTCGTCGTAAATCAGGACTGCATCAATACTTTTATTTTTTACTGCCAAATCCATTGTGCTATTTTCGCGCTTAATATAATGGTATTTTGGTTCACCAATATAGCATACTTTTTCACTCTCATTAATTACTTTATAAGTAAATGCTGTATCCTCATACATAATCCCTTCTGGAAATCTAAGATTTTCCAAAAGCTTTCTTTTCATTAATTTCGACCAAACAACTTCATCATATAATGCACCTTCAAATAATGCCTTCATTGCTTGACCTCTATTATGAATCGTTAATGGCTCTGATCCATTTACGATTGTTTTGTCGTTATAATGAACTGTACTCGTGCAGTTTGCAATATCACAGTCATTCTCAATACAAATATTATAAAGTAGTTCATACATATCCGGTTCAATCCAGTCATCACTATCTACGAATCCTATATAATCACCTTTAGCTATGTTTAGAGCAGCATTTCTAGCACTTGCTTGCCCGCCATTTTTTTTATGAATTACCTTTATTCGATTATCCTTTTTAGCATACTCATCGCATATTATTCCGCATTGATCGGGTGATCCATCATCGACAAGGATAAGTTCAAAGTCAGTTAGCGTTTGAGCTAAGATTGAATCCACACATTTATGTATATATGGCTCTACTTTATACACAGGAACAATAATACTTATTTTGGGATTCATTTGTTCACTATCCTTTCTATTATTAATAGTTTACGAATGTTGGAGTATGTTCTTAAAAGGTAATTTAATCCCCACATATAATTCGTAAATATAAAGTTAAACTTGTTAATATTTAACTTCGAAGTCTTTACTATAGGATAAAATTTCTTTAAATTTGGATTTACTAAAAATTCTCGGTAACTTTTTAGGATTTTGTTTTTTAATTCATTTCTATATTTCTTTTTTGGATCAATTTTTTTATTGATAAGTAGTTTTTGATAAAAAAATAAGATACGGGTAAAAAAATAAGATTCTGATAAAGTAAGTAATGATTGTTCACTAACACGTTCCCTTATAAAATGAAATCTTTCTTCATCACACTCTAAGCCATCTAAGTTCCTTAAAGTAAATATTTCTTGTTTTGACATTGTACTCTCGTTTCTTTGTACGTAATAATATTTACTTGCATCAATAAATACGTATTTCTTTACCAAATAATATATTTTAAATGCTAAAAAACCATCTTCATATAACTTATTAGGAAATCTAAGATCATCAAATATTTCTTTTTTATACAACTTATTACAAACTGAATTCCTGTATCCATTGTTTAATAGTCCTTTTAGAGCGAATATATTATCACCAATTTCAATTTGGTTATTATTTTGAATCTGTTCTACTTTATTTCCATTTACAATTTTTATGCCGCACTCAACAACATCTGCCTCAAATTTCAATGCATTCTCAATTAATGATTCAAACATGTCGTTATCAATATAATCATCACTATCAACAAAGCCGATATAATCGCCCTTTGCTATATCCAATCCCATATTTCTTGCGCTAGCCTGCCCACCATTTTCTTTATGAAATACTTTAATTCTATTATCTTTAGAAGCATAATGATCACAAATTTCGCCACTTTTATCTGGTGATCCATCATTAACTAGAATTAATTCAAAATCAGCAAACGTCTGATCCAATATTGAATTTATACACTTATGAAGATAGGGTTCTACTTTATATACAGGAACAATAATACTAATTTTTGGATTCATTAATTTCACTCCATCTTATCCAATATATTGATATAACTTATCTATTTCAGAAGTAGTATCTACAATTTCGTTTAATAGGTTTCTAGAAAAATCTTCGCTTTTACCAGGATTATCAATTAAATATGTTATTTTTTCAAATAACTCATCTTGATCAAATTTGACAATTAACCCATCATAATTATCAGTGATTTGCTCATATGCACCTGTAAAATTTGTCGTGACGATTGGTTTATGCAAACACCTAGCTTCAGCTAAAGTAAGACAAAAACCCTCGTGTCTAGAAGTTTGTACATAAAGATCAGCATTTGCTACATACGGATATGGATTTTGTTTTGCACCTAATAGAATAAAATTGGATTCTAACCCGAGTTTATGAATTAACTCCTCGTATCCCTTACGATCTTCACCTTCACCAATGCAATACCATCTCACGTTATATCCATTTTCAATTAATTTTGATAATACCTTTATAGCCATATCTTGACCTTTTTCTATCGAAAGCCTTCCAACTGTCAAAATTTTCTTCCCTATGAAACTATTATCAAAGTCAACCTCTGCTAAAGACATATTATTAATTACACTTGATGAAAGTATATTTTTAAATACTTCTGTTTTATTTACATCTTGTGGTAATTTTTCAATTAGCCTTTTTTTTGCTTCCTCTGAAACGACAAAGATCTTATCGAACTTTTTATGAAGCTTTTTATATAATTTCGTATTTATTTGATGTTTTGAAACATCGAAGTGAACCCATGATACCTTTTTTTTAGCAGTTACTCTGTTGGCGATATAATAATCAATGATGTCAGTAGGACCTTGATATGCTATAGCCACATCATACAAAGTAAAATCTTTTGGAACATCCTTAAAAATATGATGATAATAAATATTGCGATCTGAAGTTTTTTTGGAAATTAAGTATTTATTTAAAAAAGATAGCATTTTTACGTATTGCTTATTATTAAAGTAATCTTTTAAAGTTTTGTGTGGAGGTTGTAATATAATATCTTTAATTGTGGTAAACCATGTAGCTTCTACTACATTTACCCAATCTGGGATATTCTCCAAAAATCCACCTTTTTTCTCTAAAAGGAGGAGCGTTATATCATATTTATCTTTTGGAATTACGGATAATAATGACAGAAAAGATTTCTCCACACCGCCTATATTCATACTACTAAGCATAAATAAAACTTTTTTCTTCATATTTCACCCCAAAAATGAGTATTAAAAAACCAGTATATCTATCTAGATGACTAATGAGGTAAATTTTTTATACATTGAGTAAATTCAATTTCTCTATTTCCTTTGTAGTATCTACAGATTCTTTTTGTAAATTTATTATTATTTTATTTCTTAAAATCTCATTATCTAGTAATTCTTTTACTGCCTTATACATTTCCTCTTCATCAAAATTAACAATTAAGCCTGTTTCCCGATTTATAAGCTGTTCGTTTGCACCAGTAAAATTAGTTGTAACAATTGGATTATTAAAGCATCTTGCCTCAGAAAGAGTAATGCAATATCCTTCGTGTCGCGATGGCTGAACATATAGATCGCACTGCTTCATATAAGGATATGGATTTGTTTTTGCACCTAATAAAATAAAGTCTTCCGAAACATTATACTCCTCTATTAATTTGAGATACTCTGCTTTACCTTCTCCATCACCAATGCAAAACCATTTAATATCGTATCCAGCTTTCTTTAATTTCGATAATACTTTGATTGCTAAATCTTGACCTTTTTCAATTGAAAGTCTTCCAACCGTTAAAATTTTTATTCCTTTAAAATCTTCGTCAAATCCTGATTCTCTTTCCGCCATCTTTTCGATTAAGCTTGAAGAAATAATATTTGAGAATGTATTTATTTTGTGTTTTATTCCAGATAACTTCTCTATAAGTTTTTCTTTTCCTTCATTTGATACAACGAAAATTTGATCAAACTTCTTATACAGATTAATAGCAAACTTATTATTAAAGGAAATTTTAGTTACATCAAAATGAATCCACTGAACTTTCTTTTTGGCGTTTATTTTGTGCATAACAAAATAGCTTATTAAATCCATTGGACCTGCATAAGCTACCGCTATATCATATTCTTCTTCTAATTTGCGATAATCTTTTAATACATATTTAAAGTATGAACTTCGATCTTTCATAATCCTTGAAATCAAGTGATGAAGGATTAAATTAATAGCGCGAACCGGTTTACCCTCTTTTAATATTTCCATTGCTTCGATTAAGGGTGGATTATTTAATAAAGCTTTTATTTTGTCGTAATCTCTTACATATTCAATGCGTATATTACTTGGTAATTCATTTAAAAAACCACCAAACTCTTCTAACATAAGTACAGTAATTTCGTATTCATATTCGTTCATTTCAGATAACATATTTAGTAATGCTTTTTCAGTTCCACCAATATTCATATTAATTATCATAAATAATATCTTTATTTTCATAGGTTTCACTCTCTCTTCTTACATTAACCTATTAACTCATAAAATTTTGCTAACTCTTCGACATTGCCTTTTTTCTCAACTTGTAAGAATTTTACTATATTCTCTTTTAGTTCATTATCCGTAATTAATTTCAAGATCCCGTTTGTTACACCTTCAGCAGTCATATCTACAACTAAACCATTTTTCCCATCAATCATTTGACTATAAACTGCGTCAAACCTTGTAGTAACTACAGGAATGTTTAGCATACGGGCTTCAGCAATTGCAAGACCAAATCCTTCAAACTTCGATGTTTGAACATAAAGATCTGCATCTTTTATGTATGGATAA
This sequence comes from Gottfriedia acidiceleris, assembly GCF_023115465.1. Taxonomy (NCBI): domain Bacteria; kingdom Bacillati; phylum Bacillota; class Bacilli; order Caryophanales; family Bacillaceae; genus Gottfriedia; species Gottfriedia acidiceleris. The sequence goes on from NZ_CP096034.1 coordinate 4,431,507, forward strand.
GGGTTTGATTTTACTCCTAACAAGATAAAGTTTGTATGTAACTGATGATCCTCAATATACTTTTCAATTTCTTGTTGTAACGGGCCCATTCCTAATACATACCATCTAAAGTCAATGCCCTGTTCTTTCAGATTTTTGCATGCTTCTAAAGCAAGATCATAACCTTTTTGGTGGGCTAACCTTCCAATCGTTAAAATTTTAATGCCATTAAAATTATCTTGATAACTATCTCCACTTAATGCCATTTGGTTAATAAATTCCGGATTATTTATATCAAAAATAACCTCCACTTTACTGGAATAATTAGGAAAGGTCTCTAAGAAGATTTCGCTAGTAGAATTTGATACAGCTACAATTTTTTTATATTGATCATAAAACGGTTCTTGAAAATTCTTTTCATGATCAGTTAAATGATAGCTTACGTTTACCCATGCATATTTTTCCTTAGCTATAACTTTATCAGCGACATAAAAAGTAGGAATACCTTGTGCATAGCTTATTGCAATATCATATACTTTTTCATTTTTCTCGATCACATTGGAAACACTTTCCCAAAATATTCTCGCTTCTTCCGCTATACTATAATTTTTTCTCCTTATTTCAAAGGAATACTTTAGCCTTGAAAATAGCATATCAAATTTAAATTTCTTAAATGAGTAGATAACTGAGTCAGTCATACTTAGCTCAGTAAACTTGGTGTATTTAAGAGGGGGTAAAATATTTACATCCTTAGGAACCAGCTTCTCGAATTCACCACCGTGTGCGAATAACATTAGATCAACGGAGTATTCTTCTAGATTTAATAAATTCAATAGTGTTGTTAAACTTTTTTCTGCTCCTGCTATGTGTAAGGAATCAATTACAAAGAGTATATTTTTTTTCACTAGAAAAACCTCCCTTATACTGGTTTATATTTAAGCAAAAACTGTTGCGAATTATATTAAGCTATAAAGTTTGTTTAGTTCACTTAAATTACTAAAAACTGTTCCTTTACAATTGTTTGCCAAATGCTCTCTTAATTGGGAATCTAAGTAAAGTTTTTCAATGCCATCTGCAATACCTTTAACTGAGAGATCACAGATTGAACCATCAAATCCATCATTTACTTGGCTTTTTGCTGTTGGATAATTTGTTATTAGAACTGGCTTTGAAAGAACTTGCGCTTCGACCACTGTAACTGCTTTTCCCTCATACCTAGATGGTTGTACGTATAAATCAGCTTCTTTTATAAATGGGTAGGGATTTGTTTTTTTCCCTAAAAGAATAAACTGATCTGTTAATTTATTCTCCCCTATTAAATCTTTAATTTGTTGTTCGTCGCCCCCGTATCCAACTACATACCAACAGATGTTTTTGTATCCTCGATCATTTAACATTTTCAATGCTTTAACCGCGGAATCAATCCCCTTTGCGTATGAAAGTCTTGCCACCGTTATAATTTTAAACCTAGCATCCTCCACCATTGGATTATCATCTTCTTCATTTGCTAATGTGTTAATCAATTCAGGAGTTGTAATGTTTTCCATTACGATGACTCTGTCCACTAATACTGGATATTTACTTATGAATGCATTTTTGCATTCATCTGAGACTGCTACGATATAATTGAACTTTCCCCACATTTTCACATCTAATGCAATGTCTGTTTCCACTGTGGAAAAATCTGTATGAACCCATGCAATTTTGATCTCAGCATCTACTTTCTCCGCCACAAAATAGTGTGGCCACAAGTAACTAATTGCCACATCATATTTCTTATTTTGCTTTGGTAATAATGGGACTGAATACTTCCACATATATTGCATTTGTTTATATCCATTTTCGGAAGAGTGATTTTTATTCGCCAAATACTTTGCTAACATTCTAGAAAGCGCAAGACTTATTTGCCCACTTTTTACTACATCTAAGACTGGCATTCGAAATGTCTTATATGCCTTACTTTCTGCAAGTAGATTTGCCTTTTTGGGCAACAACTTCATGAATTCACCTGAGTGACTATAAAGCATTAAATCGACTACATAGTTGTTATAATCAAAGTTATTTAACATACTGATTAAGCTTCTCTCAACTCCTCCAATCTCTAGATCAAAGGATGCCACTAATATATTTTTCTTCATTTAGTTCACCTGTCGAATATTGGTAAATAGCCAATAAATTTGATATTCCATTGGAAACCGAATATCCTTCCGTTTCGAATCCATTAATTATTCGGTTAATATTTCCTTCTTTGTTCCATGAATTCATTAAAATTGTATTTGCCCAAGTTTCTGGGCCTTCGCATAACAAGAGTTGTTTTACCAGACTAATATTTAGGTCTGCCTCAGGCTGTATTGCTTCAGATACAATACAAGATATACCACTTGCTTGAGCTTCTAAAAGAACTAGTCCTAATCCCTCGTACAATGATGGAAAAACAAACAAATCCATACTATGTAATAGCGTTGGTATGTCTTCCCTAACACCTACAAATTTAATATTCTCTTCGATTCCAAACTTTTTAACTTCTTCTTCAATACTTGCTCTTAGTTCCCCATCTCCGACTAATAACAAGGTAATGTTTTTTTGCTTTTTTAAAATGTTCTTCATTATCTCAATTAAGAACAAATGATTTTTTGCATCCATAAACCTACCGATATGTCCAATTACAAACCTATTTTCTAAATCTGCTTCCTCTTTGAATTTCTTCACTTCTTTTAGTGGCGGTTCTAGAAATTTTGTATAGTCTATTACATTTGGATAATAGGAATATCTTATTTTTCCTAATTCTTTCTCTCCAAATAAATATCGTCCGGCGCCATTACTACATGCCAATAATTTTGTTGAAGTTATATTGATGAGTTTTCGCATTATTCTTTTATAGATTGTTCTAATTAAAGATTGATTAGTATCTAAAGTTGTATGTGCATGTGATATTCTAATCTTTATACCTGCTAATCGAGCCGCTAAATTGGCTATACCACAATTAAATAATGTATGGGCGTGAACAACATCATACGGGCCATACTTTTTAATCGCAGCATAGATTTCTTTTACTGAGTATGTTTTAGCCAATCTTATAATACGCCCGCCTAATCTTTCTATTTCTTGATCATAGTGTGCTTCTTTTTGACTATAAGAAATAAAATCAAATTGAATTTTGTTCCGATCGATATTTCGATATATATTCATTAGCATTGTTTCGGTCCCTGCTCTATTCATTGCACCAACAACATGGAGGACTTTTAAGGGCTTTGTTTTATCCATACATAACTCCCTTTAGCATTTCTTTTCAATAGTTTTTAGAATTCTTCCATTTTACGAATTCAAATACTTTTTTATATTCTCTTAATTCTTCTCTTCCAATGCCAATTTCAACTAATTCCTTTATAAGATCAATATAGTCATTTTCGAGTTTATTATTTTCTGTATTAGTCCCTAGTAATGTTCTAAACTCAACTCCTAATACTTTTGAAATCTTTTCTACAACTTGAATTGACGGATTATCGTTTAATTCACGTTCAATATTGCTTAAATAAGACTTAGAAATATTAGCTTTTTCTGCAAGTTCTGATAAAGTAAGTCCCTTTTTGATACGAATTTCTTGAATATTTTTTCCTATCATTTTTGGCACCTCAGCTGTTCTGTCATAGAATGCCCTCCCTACAAGCTACTTTATTAAATACTTTTTTGATACAGCTTATTACTCTACTTTGATCGTCAAACGATAGATTTGATCCTGATGGTAAACAAATTCCAGTTTCGAACAACCTCTCCGCAACATGGTTATTTTCTTCATGAGGATAATAACGAACTCCTTTGAATAGAGGTTGCATATGTAATGGCTTCCACACTGGTCTTGCTTCAATATTTTCCTCTTCTAATGCATCTAATAGATTATTTACTGATAGCTTAGATTCCTCTTCTTTAATTGTTAATGCTGAAAGCCATCGGTTACTACGTGTATTTGCTAACTCTGGCATAAAAGTTAGACCTGGTAAATCCTTTAACTCCTCAAAATAGCGATGAAATATCCTTCTTCTAGCTTCAATACGCTCCTCTAATACTTGTAGTTGAGCCCTGCCAACCCCTGCCAGAATATTACTCATCCTATAGTTGTAACCAACTACACTATGTTGGTAATGTCGCGCTTCATCCCTAGATTGAGTGGCTAAAAATCTTGCTCTTTGTATTAACTCAGTATTATTTGAGACAAGTGCTCCGCCACCAGATGTCGTGATAATTTTATTTCCATTAAAGGAAAAAATACTAAAATGACCAAAAGTACCACTAACTCTTCCTTTATAAGTAGAACCTAGTGATTCAGCAGCATCCTCAATAATAGGTATATTGTATTGAGAGCATAAAGAATGAATTTCATCCATTTTTGCCACTTGTCCATATAGATTAACAACAATAACAGCTTTAGGAAGATTTCCTTCTAAATAAGAGTCATGTAATGCTCTTTCAAGTGCTTTTGGTGACATATTCCATGTATCAGGCTCCGAGTCTATAAATATTGGTTCGGCTCCTTGATAAATTATTGGATTTGCACTAGCTACAAAGGTAAGGCTGGAACAAAACACCTGATCGCCTTTTGAAATATTTAATAAAGAAAGAGCCAAATGAATTGCAGCTGTTCCTGAACTAACAACTAACGCTTCATTGGCTCCTACATAATTAATAATATCTTTCTCAAATCCATCGACATTGGGTCCAAGTGGTGCAATCCAATTCGTATTAAATGCTTCCTGTATATATTTTATCTCCTCTCCGCTCATATGCGGGGGAGATAAATAAATTCTTGATAAGGCCAATTCACCTACCACCTTTTCGAAAAATTTAATCTATAAATTTAAATTTTTAATAATTCTAGCTGGACAGCCTACTACTGTACTAAGCGATGGAACATTGTGAATGACCGTTGAACCCGCTCCTACAATTGACCAACAGCCTACTTTAATTCCAGGAATAATTGTCGCTGATGCTCCGATATGTGCACCTTCTTCAACTAAAACACTTCCTGTTAAAGTAGCATTCGGAGAGACATGAGTATAGTCTCCGATTTGATTATCATGTTCAATGATTGCTCCGGTATTAATTACACACTGGTCCCCAATTTGCGTTTGTGCATTAATAACTACATTCGGCATGACCACTGTTCCGTATCCAATTCTAGTTGAAGTGCTAACAACCGCTGAAGGATGAACAACTGTTAAGTACTGTTCTTTTTTAATATCTATTGAAGTAACTATATTTTTTCTAAGCTTGTTGTCTCCTATTGCAATGACTACTTTAGCTTCTTGATCTAGAAACTTTTTTAAAGAACCAAATGGAGCATATATAATTTCATTCTCACGTTTTTCAACCTTATATTTATCATCTAATATTGCAATAATCTCAAGTCCCTTTATTGAGTAAATAATATCTTGGATAACTTTGCTATGTCCTCCATTACCTAAAATAATTACCCTCATACCTACATCACTTCATTAGAACCAGTGAATTTTTCCATTGTCACTTGTCCCTCCTGTGAAATTCCTTCTCTCTTTATAACTTTACTAGCTGTTTTAATGAGGATTTTCAAATCTAAAAGGAGATTATTATTTTTTACATACCATATGTCCATTTTAAATTTCTCCTCCCATGTAAGTGAATTGCGTCCATTCACTTGGGCCCAACCTGTAATTCCGGGTTTTACATTATGTCTTAACATCTGTTCTTCTGTATATAAAGATAGATATTCCATTAAAAATGGTCTAGGTCCAACTAAACTCATTTCCCCTTTAACCACGTTTATTAATTGTGGAAACTCATCAATACTATACTTTCTTAAAAACGTCCCGAAGGCAGTTAAACGTAATTCATCCGATAAAAGATTTCCCTCTGCATCATGCAAATCACTCATTGTCCGGAATTTATACAAGTAAAATGGTTTGCCATTTAAACCAGGGCGCTGTTGAGTAAATAATATAGGGGCCCCCATTTTTAATCTAACAAAAATTGCTACAACCATTAGAGGTAGCGATAACAACAGCAATATTAGGATTGAACATATTAAATCTATTACTCTCTTCATTTTTAGTTTACTCCTAAAAATTAATTACTTCGTTTCTACTAAATTGTTTGTACTAATCATTAAAATCGTTTTTTTCATATCATTTATTAAATCAATCGTATTTAATTCATTCGAATGGCTTCCTCTATAGTAAAAGAGTTTTAGAATATTTATTAATTGTTGTTGCGATAAATTTATTGATTCCATTTTTTCCTCCCAAACAAAAAAACACTGCATTATTGCACTGTAACTTGTTCAATCTCTTCAGTATATCCGTTTGGATTATTTTTTTGCCATCTCCATGTATCTTCACACATTAAATGGATTCCCTTAATAGCTGTAAAGCCAAGTTTTTGCATAGCCTTTGTTGGATTTGCATAACAAACGGCCACATCACCAGGACGTCTTTCTTTAATTCTAAAGGGAATCTTTTTACCAGATGCTATTTCAAAAGCTTCAATCATTTCTAGTACACTATAGCCAGTGCCTGTACCAATGTTATATGCTTCAATTCCAGTGTTGTTTTCTAAGTTTTTAAGTGCTTTAATATGACCAATTGCTAAATCTACCACATGAATATAGTCCCTCACACCGGTGCCGTCTTTTGTTGGATAGTCGTTTCCAAAAATATTTAATTGCTCCAATTTCCCTACAGCGACTTGTGAAATGAAGGGCATTAAGTTATTCGGAATACCATTTGGATCTTCACCAATTAAACCACTATGATGTGCACCGATTGGATTAAAATACCTCAATAATGCTATCCTCCAAGTGTGGTCTGATTCATATAAGTCCCTAAGGAATTCCTCAATCATAAGCTTAGTTCGGCCGTATGGATTAGACGCACCTAATTTACTACTTTCTGATATCGGTGATTCATTTGCTGAACCATAGACTGTGGCAGAAGAACTAAAAACAAGCTTTTTTACTTCGTATTTTCTCATCATTTCGCAGAGGTTAATCGTTCCTGTAATATTGTTATAGTAGTATTCAATAGGGTTTTGGACTGATTCACCTACAGCTTTAAACCCGGCAAAATGAATGACAGCCGATATTTTATTCTGAGAAAATACATTTTCTAACTCATCTCTATTTAATAGGTCAATATTATATGTTTTAAATGACTTACCCGTTATCTCTGATACTCTTTTTAATGCCTCTGGCTTACTATTTGAAAAATTATCTAGAACAATAATGTCATTGCCATTTTGTAACAACTCTACGCAAGTGTGACTCCCTATATATCCTGCTCCTCCAGTTACAAGAATTGCCATTTATTTATCCTCCTATAAAAGACTAAAAAACGATCACTTTTACCAGTTTAAATTAATATAATCGCTGAAATATTGTATTTGCAGACTAATTACATTTTCATAGTAATAATAAAAAAAGTAGCAAACTAATATGCCATAATAGATTAACTTTTGATCCCTTACTCTAAATAATTTCACAACCCATGAAATTAAAATTAGCTGATAAAAACTAAAATAAATTGAAATTCTGGCAAATATCCAATTTTGTGTTGAAATAAGCATAAAGACGAATCCAAGTAAAGCCATATTGACCACAATATCACTCTTTGGATTCATTTCTCTTAACTTCTCTCTTCCCATAAAAGCAATTAATAGTGGAATTGCTGTTACTGCAACTCTTATAACGCTAGCTCCACCTTCTTGAAAGTTTTTATAGACTGCATACTGGGTATCTTGAATGGCGTTAAACAAATAAGTTGAAAGTTGATTAAATCCAATTATGAATACAATTGAAAATAATAATAGAGCGATTGTTACTTTTGACCATGCTTTAAAGCGCACAAGAAAATAAATTGGAATTAAAATAATTGCAGTTTGATGGAATAATGAAGCAAATAAAATGACGAGTAGATAGCGTTTAAAACTACCTTCTAGCAAAAGTCGTATGCCTGCAAAAGCAATGGATGCAGCAAGTACTTGTCTGATTCCATTCATGGAGACTAGAAACAAACCACCAGTGATATATACATAAACGCTCAATTCAAAAATTCTTGAGTAATTATACAATGTAAAAATAACCAATACATTTGTGATAATCGCTGTTGTAATTAACAATATTTGAGGATTCGAAGAAAAATATTTTAAAATCATTTGCAGAACGCCGAATCCAATATCCTTAGAATCAAAAATATAGTTCCATGTAAAGTCATGTCTTTTATAGATATCCACATATGCATATGTGTCCCCGATATTAGATCTAAGTCCCGATACGCAAACTAGAGTTACTAATACAACAAATGCCAACGTTTTATTCGGTTTTATATAGACTGATGATAAAGTAGCGGTGCTAGATATGCTGGCCCTTGAGGCTACTCGCGCCATAAATGAAAAAACAAATACAATTGCTAAATTGAACCAAAATATAGTCATACTAATATCCTTCCAAAAAACAAAACCTCATTTTAGGCAGCTTTTGTTTTTGTCGTAATATAAATATATAAAGTTATCCCAAATGGAATCGCTAAGATAGTTAAACCTTTTTTTGGCGTCTCGTCTAAAAAACTCCAGTTTCTACTCATAATACTACTTGAAACATAATGAATGGCTTGTCTGAATTTAAACAATTGACTTGCAAAGGGCAATTTCATCATTTCTTTTCGATAGAAAGCAAACCCATTCGGATTTTTAATATATTGACTTAACATATTTAACGATGATCCATCTGCAAGGTACTCTACATAGCATAAAATTTCATTCATTAACAGCATTTCGTATTGTTTATCAAGCATATGATATTTGTATGCTAGACCAACATACCGTTCATTATTAAATAGTGGATATGGAAATTCTTTTGTTAACTCTGTCCGATAGACAAGCTTTTTATCACCAGTTACGCCAAATTTATTATATAAATCAAATAATCTAGACTGTTTTCTATTAACCGGCAACTTTGTACCAATAATTTTTCCATCGGAATATGCATCTAGCCCAATAATTCCACTCACATTATCGTTACCAAATTGATTCCAGTACTCAATAATTTTTTCAACCGCTTCTAAAGGCATATAATCATCTGAATCAATACAGACATTAAGTTCTGTGATAATTTTCTGGTAAGCGGTATTATGGGCACCATGCATTCCTTGGTTTTTCTGCCAATAATACATAATTTCAATTTTGTTTTCTTCGATCCAACCTTCAACTAATTCTTTAGTATTGTCAGTTGAACCATCGTCAATAATTAACCAGATAAATTCTTTACATGTTTGATTCTTTAAACTCTCGTAACATTTGTGAAGGCAGTATGCTCGATTAAATGTTGGAGTAAATACAGTTAACTTCTTCATATCCTACCTCCCTAACGAGATATATGTCTTTTGGGTATTCTCCGCTGTTTTGCGAATATCATATCCATTTTGGCTCAATGTACTCTCTGCATTTCCTCTATTAAAGTTTCTTTTTGCTTCTTTTAAGATTTTCTCAACCCATTTTTCACTGTCATTTAAAGAACAGTATTTAATTAGTCCCATCTCCATATCCACTTCTGTTGTAATCGCATCTGAAATAATACAAGGTAAACCTGCACCTTGTGCTTCTATTAACGTTACAGGTAAACCTTCATGCAAAGATGGGAAAACAAATACATCCATTGCCTGTAAAAGTTTATGAATATCATCTCTAATACCAAGTAACTTTACATTTTTCTCTATTTGAAGTTCTTTTATTTTCGATTCTATTTTTGCTTGAAGTGAACCTCCTCCAACTAAGATTAGAACTGCATTCGGCAATTTTTTTAATAGTGAAGCAAAAATATCTAGTAAAAAAAGATGATTTTTTTGTTGATTAAATCTTCCAACATGGCCAAGTACGAATGCTTTGTCTGAGATATTTAACTGATTCCTAATTTGTTTTCTTAAAATTAATGAAAATTGAAACCTCTCACTTTCAATTCCATTTTTTAGGATTAGTGATTCATTTGAACGTTTAGTAAATAACCACCTACTTGCTGATTCCGAACAAGCAAAAAAATGGGTAGCATTAGGCTCAATGTATTTACCTGCATACCATTTATAAACCTGGGAAGCCAATCCACCTTCACTTTTTGTATTATGACTGTGGGCAATTCTCGTTGGTACATTCGCTTTTTTTGCTGCTCTTAAAACTAATCCACTCATTTTATCCATATGAGAATGGACGATTTTATAAGTAGGATTTAGTCTAAAAAACTTATCTAGTTTTCTTATATAACCTAAATGACCAACGTCCGTTACATATGGAATTCTATGAATCTTTCCACCCATGGCAATTATTTCAGAGTCATATGCTCCCTCTTTACATGTTAAAAAATCGAACTGTATTTTCGATCGATCAACATTACGATATAAATTCATTATGAATGTTTCCGCGCCACCTCTGTTCATATTAACAACGGTATGTAAGATTCTTAAAGGGTCGCCCACATTGTATCCTCCGTTTCGTTCATATAGCTCTTATATACCTCACTTTTTTCCAATATTACTTTATCAATGCTATATTTTCTCATAATGATCTTTCTACTATTAGACCCCAGCCTCTCTTTGAGACCCTTTCTTTCGGCAAGATCTTTTATAGCACTTGAGAAACCAGTGAAGTCATTACTCTTAACAAGCCATCCGTTTTTGTTATTAGTTACAAGCTCTCTATGCCCCCGGTTATCTACCGCTATTATTGGTAAGCCACAAGACATTGCCTCCATTATATTGACCGGCAAACCTTCACGTAGACTAGATCCAACTGCAACGTCACATATAGGTAGAATGTCTTTAATATCTTTTCTAAAACCTAAAAAGTATACCATATGGGAAATTCCGAGTTGATTTGCTAACTGTTTACATTCATTAAGTAATGCACCATCACCAGCAAGTAGAAGTTTTACATTCGACAATTCATCTTTTATTAAGGCCAATGAATTTAGTAGAAATTGTTGATTTTTATTTTTATTAAATTCTGCTGCATAAAAAAGTAAAAAGTCATCTGGTTGATATCCAAATGACTCTCTTGCTACTTTTTTGTTTAATTCATCAATTGGCTTAAAATCCTCTGTATCTATTCCAACTCCATGAATATGTACGATTTTTTTAACATTAAAACTTCTATTTGATAGCTCATAATCTTCCTTATTAATTGTAATTAAACAATCTGATAGGGGAGCCATGAATTTTTCAATTGGATAATATAATAGCCAGTTTAATATAGGGGCACCCTTACAAAAATGAAACCCGTGCGCAGTATAGATTAATTTTGTTGTGCCTCTAACCCTGGACTTACGAGCCGCAAGGCGAGTAAGTATTCCCCCCATAGGTGTATGACAATGTATGATCTCATAATTATTTTCATTTATTATATTTTTAAGGTCTTTTAGTGCCCTTACATTTTTAAAATTAAAAGGCGATCTTTGGATAGGTAAATTAAACTTTTTGTCCACATAATAAATATTGTTTTCGCCATGAGCAGCTATATGTACTTCCCAGCCATTATCCTTGAACCACTTTATATATGGCATATGAAATGCCGTAAAATGATAATCCACAGTTGCACAAAAGAGCACCTTTTTTTTCATTTTTTTCACCTATCAACATTATTTTCTAATCATTCGATCCGCTAATTAATTCTTTTTTCATTAGTTCCGTTAAATAATCTAGAATATTATTTCTCAGGTCCTCTCTTTTAAGAGCAAACTCAAGAGTAGTTTTAATAAAACCTAATTTTTCGCCTACATCGTATCGTGTTCCTTCAAAATCATAAGCATAGACTGCTTCTTGTTTGTTAAGTTCAGCAATTGCATCAGTCAGTTGAATTTCATTTCCAGCCCCTGGCTTCTGATTACTTAAAATATCAAATATTCTCGGCGTTAGTATATAACGGCCTAAAATCGCTAAATTTGAAGGAGCTTCCTCTTGCTTTGGTTTTTCTACCAAACTTTGAACATTATAAAAATGGTTATCTATTAAACTCCCGTCAACAATTCCGTATCTAGAAACATCGGCTTCATTCACAGTTTGTACACCTAATATAGAAGCATTATATCGATTAAATTGCCCAATCATCTGCTTTAAACATGGTGTATCAGCTTGAACAATATCGTCACCCAATAACACTGCAAATGGCTCATCACCTATAAATTTGCGTGCACACCAAATTGCATGACCTAGGCCCCTTGGTTCCTTTTGACGTATATAATGAATATCTACCATCTTTGATGATTTCTGAACTTCTGATAATAAATCAAATTTACCTTTTTCTAATAGGTTTTGTTCTAATTCAAATGAATTATCAAAATGATCTTCAATCGCTCTTTTTCCTTTTCCGGTTACAATAATAATATCCTCTATTCCTGATTCAATAGCCTCTTCAACTATATACTGAATAGTAGGTTTATCTACAATTGGCAACATCTCTTTTGGCATTGCTTTTGTTGCTGGAAGAAATCTAGTTCCCAATCCAGCAGCAGGTATTATAGCTTTTTTTATTTTCATTTTTTTCTCCCTTAATTTAAAATTGGCATTGTAGCATTCGTTTGAGAATTAACCCTATTATTAGCCAAATTCAATAATCTTTCTCTAAGCTCATCCTTCTCTAAGTCTGAAAAGTTATCAATTATTTCATGTATTTCACTTATGCACAGATCTGTCGTTTTTCCAATATAAATTTTCGGATAAATTTGTTCTTCATGAATTTCTTCTTCTTTTAACAATTCCTCAAATAGCTTCTCTCCCGGTCTCATTCCTGAGAATTCAATCTCTATATCATCAAGTGAATTACCTGATAATAAAATTAAATTTCTAGCAAGATCTACTATTTTTACCGGCTCACCCATGTCTAATACGAAGATTTCGCCACCTTTTGCTAATGCCCCTGCTTGTATTACTAGCCTAGATGCTTCAGGAATTGTCATAAAATAACGAACCATATCTGGGTGAGTAACAGTGACAGGTCCTCCATTTTCTATTTGCTTTTTAAATAGTGGGATAACACTCCCTCTACTACCTAGCACATTTCCAAATCGAACTGCTACAAATTTTGTATCACTATTTTTATCCAAATCTTGAATAATCATCTCTGCAAGTTTTTTTGTTGAACCCATTACACTTGTTGGATTGACAGCTTTATCAGTTGAAATCATGACAAATGTTTTTACACAATGCCAGCTAGCTGCTTTTGCGACATTCATAGTACCAATTATATTATTTTTAATTGCTGCCTCCGGATTTCGCTCCATTAAAGGTACGTGCTTGTGTGCTGCTGCATGGTAGACAACATCCGGACTATATTGTTCCATAATTAACATCATTTTCTTTTCGTCTTGTAAATCTGCAATCTCTGTAATAAATTCAATACTAGAATCCTTAAAACTATTCTTTAATTCCATTTCAATTGAATAAATACTATTTTCACCATGACCAAGTAAAATTAATTGTTTCGGATTAAAGTTAGAAATTTGTCGCGATATTTCCGAACCGATTGATCCTCCCGCCCCTGTAACTAATACAACATTATTTGTAATCGATTCAGAAATACTGCCCATATCCATTACAACAGGATCCCTTCCTAATAAGTCCTCTACTTGAACATCACGGAATTGATTGACTGAAACTTTACCAGTAATTAAATCTTCTAACATAGGTAGTATTTTAGTACTAGCATTTGTTTTAGAGCATTCTTGAAAAATAATATTTAACTCCTTTTTACGTAAAGAAGGAATTGCAATAATAATATTTTCAATTGAATACTTATTTACAACACTTTCAATTTTTTCAACCCCTCCTAAGACGGGAATACCCAATATATCTAAATGATGTTTTTTTACATTATCATCTATAAAAGCAACAGGATGGAGATGACTATTATTGTCGTTACTCTTTAAAAGTTGTCTCGCAACCATAGTGCCAGCTGCGCCAGCACCAATAATTAAAGTTCTCTTCTTAATAATATTTCTTCTAACAAATGAATCTCGATATAACCTCCAAGTAAACCTTGAACCACCTATTAATAACATATGAAGTAACCAAGCGACCGCAAATAATCTGAAATACGTTTTTTGCATAATCATTTGCTGAATAATTAATGATGTGAGTATTGAAGACGTTACAATATTAAAGATAATAATGATTTCACCTATACTTGCATATTCCCATGCCTTTTTATAAAGTTTAAAAATGAATGAAAAAATATGATGGCTTAATAAAAGAAAAAGTGAACTTATAAAAACGGGTTTAATAAATATATCAATTGTTGCGTTTACCAAAAATTGACTAATAAAAATGGATGTGAGTACAATACATGAATCAATAATTATAAATAGAGATAATCTTTGCCTAAAAGTCACTTGAATGCTCCTCTCATAAACCATCTTACGTTATATAATTCAAGCCTTTTTCTTCCATCGTCTTTTATTTTATTATTTGGTAACCAATTAGCTTCACTTAGCCGTTCAAATTGTTGAATGAATCTAATTTTATTCTTTAGTGTTTTAGGTGGCCTATCCTTATTTTTCATATTCACATCTCCATCTGTAGTAATAAAGTGCTTATTTTTGCACTCTATATAAAAAGCACATAAATAAACACTTTATATAAAAAAAGGGCATTCAACCCACCCTCACATCACACTCTTGACGACTTGCGTCTAAGGTATATTTCAACCCACAGCATGATCGAGTGCCTACATTGATAAAGGAAAGTAGACATCACCTAAACTATTCTATTACCTATTGTTCTTAATTAAGAACCAAATAGTAAAATTTTACTTACTTTTCATTTAAAATTGCTCCAATTAATCTTCCATGTGATAGCTCAATTACTCTACTAGCCTCACTCGTTTTCTCTATTTCAGTTTTTCCACGGTTAAGCACTAGAACTACACCATCACATTGATTTGCAAGCACCCTTGTCTCTGTATAATCTAATATTGATGGCGAATCAATTAGTACAATATCATAAGAGGTAATCAATTTTTTAAATAACTCTTTAACTGCTGAATTCGCCAAAAGTTCTACAGGATTAAAATTAATTGTGCCACTAGTCAATACATCCAAATTTTCAAAGTCAGTGCTTGTTACTACATCTTTAAGCTCCAAACGGTTTGTTAACAAATCTGTTAATCCAACATTGTTTTGTAGTTTAAAAATTTTATGGATTGAAGCTTCCCTTAAATTAGCATCTATCAATAAGATTTTTTCTTTCTGCTGAGCCATCGATACAGCTAAATTAGCGCTAATTGTTGAATTTCCTTCACCTTTACCAGTTGAAGTAATTAAGAGGATCTTATTCTTTGTTTCCTCAGTTAAAAAATGTAAATTTGTACGTATTGTTCGAAATTGGTCAGATATAATTGAATTTGGATTTGTAAACGTCACTAGATTTCTATTTTTAAAGGCTGTGTTTTGTGTTCTTTTATTAAATATCAACATTCTCACCTTCATTTTTTAATAATTTATATTTCTTTTTCTCACTTAGTAACTTTTTCTTATTCATATTTGGAACAATGCCAATTACAGGTACCCCTAAGATTTCTTCCACTTCGCTTCGTCTTTTAATTGTTTGATCTAATGAGTCTAGTAAAAATATTAATGCGATACTAATTACAATTCCCATCACAAATGCCAAAATAATAACCTTATTACTCTGTTGATTAATTGGCATTGAAGCTACCTCTGCTGGAGTTAATAATTGTACATTTTTAAAATTTAATAGATTACTAACTTCATCTTTAAATGACTTCGCAGTTTCATTCGCAATATTTGTAGCAATAGTTGGATCGGTATCTTGCACTGTAATACTAAAAATAGTTGAATCGCCTATTCTTGCCACATTTAATTTTTTTGCTAAAGTATCTTTAGAAATATTAAGTTGTAAATTATTAATTACTTTTTTCAAAACAGTTGGATCATTAATCATAACCGCTAACGTACTTAAGTCATCCTTTGTATTAAGCATTATTCTCGTAGATGACTCATACATAGGAACATAATTGTTATAAAATTTCTGATATAGGTAACCTGCTGATGTAGTTAAAATAGTAAAAACAATAATAATCCAAAATCTGCTTTTAATTACATCAAAATATTCTTTTATATCAATTTCCTTAGGCCTTACACTATTCATCCATTCACCTTCATTTTTTAGTATTTTTTACTGATATAAAACATGACTAAACATTCTATATAACGAACAACATTTTAATAAATTATCAAAATATTATGTACACATATAATTATGCATAATAAGTACTGTTATGATTAAATAAAGTCTGAAAATTAGGGTAATTATGAACTTAATTTTAATTCTTTATAATGAACTAGTCAATAATATTTTCGCTCCAATTTATACCTATTTTACTATACTATAATGATAGTAGATTCTAGTAAATTAATTATAAACTCCTAGTAAATTTATTGTTAATAAAGTATATTCTGTACTAAACATAAGAACTAAGCTGTTCTTTTAAACGAACGATTTCAATACTTAATTACTAGGAAAAATTTTTTAAATAATCTTTCTTTACTTACTAGATAGTTTCACCATCTTTTATACTTTATCTTAATTAGTACAAGCAATTTGGACTGAAATAAATATACTACTCCTATAAATATACTAATTTAGAAGGAGTGTCATGTTATTTGGCAATTAGTAGTCCAAAGATTAATAGTTTACCTGTTGTAACAAGTATAAATGCAAACTCCTATACCGTAAGTGGTAGCGGGATTGCAAATGCTACTATTTATTTAACGTTTAAAGATCCGAATAAAAATACGATTTCTACTTCCGTCAAAGCAAATTTAAGCGGTACCTTTTCTACAAAATTAAATCTCACAACTCTAAAAGATGGCCAGTTAAACTTGGAAGCTTACCAAAAGGACACAAAAGGTAATACAAGTGGAAAGGTTAATAAGACTGTTTTAAAAGACACCATTGGACCAACGATTCTTTTAAGTGTCTCGAATGTTACATTACAAAATCAAAGTGCGTACCCAGTAGCTGGAAAAGTGGAAGCAAACCAAAAAGTAACAGTAACTGTTAGTGATGGTATTCATAGTCCACTATCTATAGTAACTACATCTGATACAATTGGCAATTTTTCAGTGATATTTAATATGAGTTCTTTGAATAATGGAAGTATTACAATCACAGCTGTCTCGAATGACCAATATGGCAATCAATCTACAAGTTCCTCAGTTGTCACAAAAGATACTACGGTTATTTCTCCTCCGGGAGGAGTATATGAACTTACTTCCCAAGAAAGAACTAAATGGGGTATTTATAATGATAATTCTCATCCTATTGAAACAACGAATGGGTTTAACCAGGCACTACAGTGGGCAACTAGCAACGGGTACACTACCTTTCATGTATTAGGTGGAACGTACTTAATAGCTAAGGGCGTAGAAGATAGAGATAAAAATGCTCAAATTAATATGGTAAGTAATATGACATTTTTAATGGATAACGATACAGTACTTCAAAAGGAAACAAATAAATGGGAACAATACGCTATTATTTCGCTCAGTAAAGACATTGTGAATGTGACTATAAAAGGTGGTACCTTGAAGGGTGACCGATATACTCACGATTACACTTATGTTGGTCCATATACTTCAGGTACACATGAGTGGGGATTTGGAATCATAACAGAGGGGGCAAGTAATGTCACTATTGATGGTGTTAATTTTACAGATTTTACCGGTGATGGTGTTCAAGCTGGTGGTACAACAGTCACAGGCGAGTGGATTGATTCAGCTAACCTAGAATTAGGTGGATTAGATGCAAATGGAAATCCTATTAGTCAATCAGGTAAAATTCGCACTAAACCTTATACCCTAAGTGATCCATCGTATCAAAATCCTCATTTTAGAAATATTATGATGTGGAATCCTGATGGAGTAACCGGAAAATACGATTTATATTATTACCGCTCAGATGGAAGTTTAGTTAAAACTGATAAAGATCAAGATTTCAATTCATCTTTTGGATATTCTAAGATTCCAGATGACGCAGTTAAATGGCGTGCTGTTTTTAATGCTACTAGTACAGCGAATGTTGGTGTTCAAATGATGTCTGTTGCAGTTACGGAAAACTTACTGATACAAAATTGCAATATAGGCTATAACCGTAGACAAGGCATCAGTTTAGTAGGCACAGATGGCGTCAAAATATTAAATAATAAAATTCACGATATAGGTGGAGTCGCTCCTGGAAGTGGAGTTGATTTAGAGCCTGGATTTTACCCGGGTATAAATACTGAGATAAGTGGAAATGAATTTTTAAATAATAAAATTCATATGGTACTCTCTTATGGGGGGCATGCAATAGCAAATAATAACTACTTTGGTCCTGATGCTGCTTTTGCTTCAACTAGCTGGGGTGGCGTTTCTGCTTCTAATAATACCTTTGACAATTCTTCATTTGTAAGTTCTGACGGTTCTTCTAATATTACTTTTACAAATAACAAACTAACAAAAAGTGGAGCAGTTTTTGACGGTGGAGAAAATATAATTGTAGATGGTCTTGTTGGTGTAGATTCAGATATCAGCTTTACTCAGACTGTTGAAAACGGCATAAACGCATCCAATATTTCTCTTACATCCTCTGGACAGGATTCAGAATTGCATGGTTTTGCAATATGGGGAGACAAGCCAATAACGTTGAATACTATTTATCTAGAAGGAAACAATGGTCTAAGTGGAAATGGACTCGCTTCAAATGTATACTCGAATGTTACATTTAATAATACTACTGAATCTCGATTAGCTTCTGGAAACTATACCAATCTAATTGTTACAAATGGAAAGATAAATTTCTATCCTGGAAAAGTAACTATTAACCAGGGGCAGTTTAAAAATAGTACTGTTATCCTTGATAACGACAATGGATATCCAAATGTTACTATATCAAGTTCAACATTCAACTTTGATAAATCCGTATCTGGTAACATTATTTTAGTAAATAATGCAACAAGTTTTGCTTTTCTTAACAATACAATAAATGATAGTATTACAACTTCTGCGGATCATCCAATAATTCAGATCGGCCGTGATGCATGGAAAGATTCTCCTACTCAAGTTAAAGGAGCAGTAATTAAAGGAAACAAAATAACATCCAAAATAAAAAGGGTTGGAATTGACACAACTAACGGTGGCATCGGTGCGCCTACTTATGATATTGAAGACAACACATTAATTAATAATACACTTGCATTAACATCTAAAGATATTAATAAAAACAATACAGTCACTTAAAAGAAACAGTTGAAAGAGTACGAGCTAAGCCACGCAATAAGTTCGTTAATAATTTAGTAAAATCCAACTACCATTCATTTAAGTTATATAAATATACAAAAATATTCATTCTATCGATTACACATATTACTTCGTACACATTTTAAAACTTCTTATAAGTAAGTTCCAGTTATGCATAGGTTGTTGAATCTATAATGGTCTAATCAATTTGTTTATACGGATTGATTAGGCTACATATAAAATCTATTATTAGAAACATAATTATTTAACAAATGTATTTGCATTTCATGACCTAATCGTTAAATAGTCTGTTATAAACTGTTATAATTCCTAGTACTTTAGGGGATTCTACTTATATCTTATTTTGAAAGGAAGCTACTAAATGGAACAAACTCTTTATGAAAAATATGGTGGAGAAGAAACAGTTGGAAAAGTAGTTGATTATTTTTACGATAAATTAGTACTAAAAGATGAAACAGTTAATCATTTCTTTGAAAAAACGGATATGGACAAGCAACGCCGTCATCAAACAAAATTTATTAGTTTCGCTTTAGGTGGACCTAACCAGTATACTGGTAAATCCATGTCAAAAGCTCATGAAGGAATGAATCTTCAACCTGAACATTTTAATGCAATTGCTACCCATCTCCATGATGCATTAGCTCACTTTGGGGTTAGCGAGTCAGACATTGATCAAGCCTTAACGAAGGTAGAATCACTAAGAGATGACATACAATATAAATAAATAAATTTAAAAAGCTATTACCAATAATAAGGGTAGTAGCTTTTTAAAATTTTCTCTATATTATTTCCAAAAAGCACCCTCAAACTCAACCAAATCGTGATATGGGTACAAAGGTTTCAATAATCTTGCTTTTGTCCATAAATCTGTTGTTTTTTCTAAAGCAGTTAAAGACGTTTTATAATTCTCATCAACTGTAATATATTTTACATTACCGAGATGCTTGAGTGAGTACCCAGTTATTTGTTTAAAGAAGGTTTTATTAGCATAGTCTAATGGATCACCATTTACAATATAATTTGTGAATAGCGGTTTAAAAGTTGTTTGGACTTTTTGTGACTTTGCATGAAGTTTTTTCGAACCATCATCTAATAGTACACCTAATGAGTTAAATGTAACGCCCTGTACAAATAGATGATTTTTCAATTTTTTATCATTTTTAAGCTGATAACCTACAAATTGAGCCAAATAACCCCCAAAGGAATGACCAGTAACATATACACTTGAATGCTTGTTCTCTTTTTTATTTAATATTGAAGTAACCCAGTCATATGCTTGCTGAGCTTGTTGATCTACGACAACTGGTGAACCATTCTCAGGAGTTTCAAATTCAACTAATCTTTGATAAATATCTTGCAAATTTATTTTTTTTAATCCACTGAAAGCAAATAGTAAACTATTATTTTTATTGTTTTTTAATGCTATTGCAGAAAATCCAATATTACCAGATGTAATGGAAACAAGCCTATAATCACTAAGATTCTTATGAACTTGAGTAAGTAATGGATTAGCAATTCCTTTATGTTCTCTTAAGCTTTTGCCTATTTCTTTACTTAGAAAAGCTTCATAAGAAAGCTCAGATGCTGCTAATAATACGCCAACGGGAAGCTTCTCTAGCTCTCTTTGCTCTTGTTGGCTACATCCGGTGGTCGTTGTAAAAAAAGTAAGTACTGTAACGATAAAAATAACTACACGAAAATTCATTAGTAACCTAACCTCCTTTCGACAGTCTCTTTCTTCATATTATGTCCACGACCATATGACATGTTCATCTTTTCCCCAAAAAAGTAAAAAAATATACATAAAATTATTGACAATTTTATTTTACAAATGTTATCATATAAATTTTGTTATTTCATTTATTAATGTTATACTTAAGTTATAAGAATTTTCGGAGGTGGGTACATTGTTCAAAATTGGCGATCAAATTATTTACCCAATGCAGGGAGCTGCAGTAATTGATTCCATCGAAGAGAAAGTTATACAAGGTGTAACACAACAGTATTACATTATCAACATACCATCCAGCAATTTAAAATTGATGGTCCCTCAAGGGAATGTGTCAAACACGAAAATTCGTTTAGTCGAAGACAATGAACATTTAAGTAATGTATTAGATGACTTTTCAAATGGTCTTCCTGACGATTCCTTATCTTGGAAACAAAAGTATGATTTAAACATGAAAAAATTAAAGTCTGGCGAATTACTCGCTGGTGCTCAAGTTGTACGTGATCTAACACTTCAAAGTAGGGAGAAACCTTTAAATCCTAGTGAAAGAGAAATGCTAGACATGGCAAAACGCATGTTTGTTGGTGAACTTAGCTTAATTAAAGGCATATCGCAGCTTGAAGCAACCGAATTAATTGATTCTGCATTAAAATAAAGATTTGTTTAAGAAAAGGAGCTTACTTAAGCTCTTTTTTTTGTTGATTTTGAACTTATTAGTTACTTTCATGAATACCTAGGTGGACCAATTGATTAAAATAAGGTATGAATAAAAGATACACTCACCTTTTGTTTTGTTTGGTAAAACTTATTATTGTATTTACTCCGTTTTTAAACCACCATTTTTAGTTGATTTAATAAAATTATAATAGAAAAACTGGCAGGTGTTTGCAGTTTTAGTAATTTTTTTAGGCTTGCTTTATTTAAATTTTTTATTTAGGTCACTTTTCCAAATAAAATAAAAAAAGACTGCTAACAAAAATGCTAGCAGCCTTTTATTCACTCATAAGTGAAAATTATAATTTAACTACGTTTTCAGCTTGAGCGCCACGGTTACCTTGAGTGATCTCAAAGCTTACTTTTTGGCCTTCTTCAAGAGATTTGAAACCATCACCTTGGATAGCTGAGAAATGTACGAATACATCGTCTCCACCTTCAACTGCGATAAATCCGAAACCTTTTTCTGCGTTAAACCATTTAACTGTACCTGTGTTCATTGTACGAACCTCCATTTATTCCTGTTTTTTTACACTTAATGAGTATTGTTAAGAGAAAATACACACATTAGAACAGGATGAAAATTCGTCCCTTTTAACACATGAATTGAATTAACCAATATATTAAGTATATATTTATAATAACACAAAATGAATTAAAAAACAAATTGCGCATGAAGAATAATTAAATTTAGTAATTTAAATGTAAAATAAAACCTTTTTTACTTTTCGTTAGCAAGTATTAAACCAACTGGTAAGTTCTTCTTCATAATACTACTAAAGTAACTATTTGGTACTGGTTTGTTCCCTACATAAGGAGAAATTTCAATTGTAAATCCAGGTCGTTTTTTTGCAGCAACATACCAGTCTTTATATCCACCGCCTCCACCTTTTGCGGGAGCGACTAAACTATAGCCTGTTTGTTTAGATAATTTGGTAGCAATTGCCTTATCTCTAGCCATTTGAGTTCCTGATTGGTTATAATGCCAGAAAATTATATTTCCTGATGAGTGGTATGCAGCTGTATTTTTGAATGAATGTTTATTAGTGAAATCATATAAAGCTTTAGCTTCTGGTTCACTTAGAGCCTTCGTACCTTTATAGTTATCAGGGCCAGGCTTTGACTTATTACCAGAAATTGTATTCCACCCAGCTGGATATTGACGATTTAAATCTACGCCACGTACATTTGCCTTCCAAGCTTTAAAATTCTTACTACCATTATTTAATTTAATGACCTGATTTGGATTTTTTGCACTACTCGCACCTTTTTGTACAAGCATTACGCCATCAGGATTAACCATAGGTACAAAATAAATAGACGTTTGTGATAATGATTTTCTTACATCAAAACCAGAAATTTTTGTATTTTTTTCATACGCACTAGCATATTGATCAAGCATTTCCATTATGACATTTGTTGTCATATGCTCACGTGCATGATGCGAACCGTTTATACTAATTTCAGATTTACCAGTCCCTAGCTTAATCGCATATAAATTTCTACCATCAACCGATTTACCGATTGTTTCAACTTTAGTAAATCCAGGATACCAAGCATTTAGTTCTTGTAAATCTGCTTTCAACTCGTCATATGAATAGTCACCATTTGGGTCAACGTAGTTATAAGTTTTTAACGATATATCCGCTTTAGGAATTAGCCCCTTAAGTCCTCCAATTTTAACGACATAATAAGAGGAATAGGCTGAATCAATTACTATTTTTTGTTTAGCAGGTACGTTAACCATTGTTGGTTTTGGATCACGCGGGAAGACAATTTTAGTATTTCGTACTGCAACACCCGCTGTAATTTTAACAGGCTGGGTCACGATACTGATTACAGGTAATGTCTCATTTGGCAAAGGAATTGTTTTATTTTTATCAATATAAGCAGTTTGATTAGAAAATTGGATCATTAAATATTGATCCTTCTCACCTATTTTACTAAAAACCGTATTTGTTTTAACTGTTCCCCTATTCACTAATTTACCATTTTCATTTAATAATAACGGTGTGTCATTTGTTACTTTAAAGACTTTCGCCGTTGGATAGATTTCCCATGGAGTAGCATTACGGACTGCACTTTTTAAAATAGTCCCCGCATTCCCATTGTAAGTAACATAGTAAAGGTCATTCTCCTCTTTATCTACTTTTAACTTAACGTTGGCTGGTATTGTTATTGTAGTAGTTGTAGTACCAGTTGCTTCACTAGTTGTTCCTTCACTTGTTGTGCCACCAGTTGTTCCTTCACTTGTTGTGCCACCAGTTGTTCCTTCACTTGTTGTGCCACCAGTTGTTCCTTCACTTGTTGTGCCACCGGTTGTTCCTTCACTTGTTGTGCTACCGGTTGTTCCTTCACTTGTTGTGCCACCGGTTGTTCCTTCACTTGTTGTGCCACCGGTTGTTCCTTCACTTGTTGTGCCACCGGTTGTTCCTTCACTTGTTGTGCCACCGGTTGTTCCTTCACTTGTTGTGCCACCGGTTGTTCCTTCACTTGTTGTGCCACCGGTTGTTCCTTCAGTTCCAGAACTCTGAATAGTCAATTCTGTAGGTTTTAGCGTTACAACCCATTTGTCTGCACTCGCTTTTGTTGTTGATTCTGCAAATACATCTTTAAACATACTAAACATAAGTACTAAAACAATTAAACTAATATAACCTTTCTTCAATCCCTTCACCTCTCTAGTTAATCAAATAAATGTATGTAATTGTTTTTTACACGTAACAGACGAAAAGCTCCCCATTCAGGGAGCTTATTTTACTATATTAATATTTTATTATATTAGTATTTTCATTGCATATTAAAATTGTATTACACACTTAACCATTCTTATTACGTTTTTTACTTTAAATAAGGTATGTTTTTATCGATTTTAGTTGAAACTATGAGGATTTTACATATAAGTGCGATTTAATTTATGAATATATTTGAATTGATGGTATTTATTTGCGATTTTCATTTTTTATTTGCGTTCCTATAATTTTTATTATGATTTTCACTATTTTTTTGCGATTCCCGAATTTTATTTGCTCCCGGAACTAAATTGCGATTTATACTTTTTATTTTCATTTCCGAATTTAATTACCCTTCACCCAAATGTTTATTACAACTTAATAGTAACAATCTTTATCAACTTTCAATTTTTCCCTTTTCGGCTATGTGTATCGTATTTGTTTAGGGTATAATTACCAATAAGAATGTTTCGAGTAAGGAGGCATCGAATGCTTCAGCGTGATTTAAGTAAAGATATTATTTATGAACTTTCATATTCACTTTTTTCAAAGCTCTCTCCTCAAAATACGAGGGACACAGAGCTTGTTGAAACTGGCCTGCAATTGTATCGACTAGGTCAAGTATATAATGTTTCGGTTCGTGAAGGTCGCCTAGTTGGTGTTGTCGAAGAAGGAGATCAAATTCATTTACCAATTCTACATATTGAAAACCATGATCAAAATGGGTGTGATTGCTACGAAGCTCCTCCATGCCAACATCAAATTGCACTTCTTTGCTATGCTGCCGCTTCATTTTCTTTAGTCGGAGATATTATGAGGAAGTTTAAGCAGTCTTCTTTAAAAAGTATCCCGAATATCATGACTGGTCGCCAATTGTTAGATCAAATGAGTATGTTTGAGCAGGATCGACCGAAAGAGACCGTGGAGTTATTTGAGAAAAAGTATAAGGAGTATATAGAACAGCAAAGAACGTCATTTTACCAAGATGTTTATTTTGTTTATCCATTATATGAACGGTTTTATCATGGATTATTGAATCAACAACCACGTCAAGAAAAGGAAAAGCTACAATATCAGTTACTTGCGTCTATTTTTACAATGAATAAAATGGTCGGACAAATCGAAATTCAAAGTACAGTTTACGACAATGCGCATTTACCGCGCGAAATGACAATGCTAGAAAATCAAATTGACGCAGTAAGTAGACAATTACATAATTTAACTGGGGGTTCGGTGTCTACTCAGTACGAAGAAGTTCTTCGTGAGCAGTTACAGGCTCTTTTATTAGAAAGAAATCTTTGTATAGTTCCTCGTTATAACTCTTTTCGTCATGTATATAAAGAGCTATTAAATAGTCCAAAGATTTTATATAAGGATTTAGAAACATTATCAAAGGTTGAGGACAACTATTATGCAGATTTAGGAAAAGCTCATCTATATTATTTATTAAAAGAAGATGAAGCAATGCTGTCCATTATAAAGCAATATAGCAATAATGAACGTACTCTCTATTGCTTTACCTACTGGATAGAAAGTCTTCGAAAAAACAATGAAACAGATCGGCTAACATTATTTTTGCCATTGTATTACGAGATGGTTTTACACTTTTTAAAAATTGGCGATGATGAATATGCAAAAACTACTTTTGCGAAACATTTCCTTACTAATTATGAGTACAATAGTTTTTACACTAATGAAACGGCCGGGCTAGAAGTAGTTTATCAAGCATTACTTCCATATAGTGTGATGCAGTACACTGATTATTTAATGCATAATCGAGATTACAAGCGATGGGTTGAGCTGCAAATGCACTTATATTCTTACAATCCTGATTACATTGATAAACATGACCTTCAGGAAGTACATAAGTACTCACCTCAATCTGTATTACCTATATACCATCACTTGGTTCTTTATTACATTGAATTAAAAGGCCGAGCAAACTATAAAATAGCAGTTCGATATTTGAAAAAACTAAGAACAAATTATAAAAAATTAAAGCGCATGAATGAGTGGGAAGATTATATTCAGTATGTTGAATCTCAATTTATTCGTTTACGTGCACTTCAAGAGGAATTAAAGAAAGGAAAATTAGTCAATGAAGCGACTAGCAAATCTTAGTATTGCCGTAAAATGGGTTGAGCGAAAAGGCTTACTCCTTTATGGAATGCAAAGTCACGGTGTCATTTTACCGGTAACCGCATGGAAGCATCTAGTGTTTCAATGGCATGAACCTTCATATTATGGGACATTATTGCAGCCGACCCGAGTCGGACAGATTGAAGGAATTCTTTTAACTCCAATCGAAGCACTTACTTTTTTTAGAGAACATCAAGAAAACTCTTTAGTTGAGATTACTTATTTAGATGAAGCAAATGAGTTTCATTCGGTAATCTCACGTCTATACGATGATTTTAACGAGGGCCACGTTTCACCAAGTTTTGCTCATTATCAGACTGGCGATGAGCTATGGAAAATTGATGGGTTTGAACAATTAGAACCAACTTTACAGGAATTGGTTTCTTCTGCAATTAAACAGCAGTTTGAAATAGAAACTTTACAGTCTAAACGCTGGGATATTGCTAGGGGCTTGTATCACAATCCAAGTTATATAAAACAACAACTCACACATAGTATTGATGAAGACGATTGGCATGTGAAAATAGGGCTAAGAGACGATGATGTTCCATTTTCAATTCGATTAGTACTTGAAGAGCCAATGAGTGAGCATGATGACTGGAATTTACGTACATATTTAATTGATGAGCGAAAAACAATAAAACCTTATGAATATAACGGACATGAATCGTTACATAAAAAGCATTCTTCTTATGCTGAGTATTTAGATCGAACGTTCCAAGGAGTAGGATTATTAGCACCAAACTTAATCGATGACCATAAGCCAAAAGAAGTTTTAAGTGAACAAGAAGCTTGGACATTTTTAACAGAGGATAGTGAAAAAGTACTTTCCGCAAATATTCAGGTTCTTTTACCAAGCTGGTGGCAAGCTCTAAAACAAAATAAGATGACATTAAAAGCAAGTGTTAAAGGTAAACCTGCTGGAAATTCATTTTTCAATATGGAAACATTAGTTGACTTCAACTGGCGAATTTCTACAAATGGAATGGAGCTTTCAGAACAACAATTCCAACAATTCGTTGAAAATCAAAGACGTCTAATTCAATTTAACGGTCAGTGGATTGCACTTGACCCTGCTTTTATTGCACGTATGAAGAAAATGATGGCAAAGGCTGAAAAGCAAGGGCTTAGATTTCACGAAGTTCTTCAACATGAGCTACTACAGGGAACTGAAAAACCTGAGGACGATAACTCACCTTTTGCAGAAGTTGAAATTGAAGTAGATGATGTATTCCGAGAATTAACTAAACGATTAACATCCATTTCAGAAGTTCCCGAGCTTAATGTTCCTAATGGTCTACAAGCAACATTACGAGCATATCAGCAAAAAGGATTCGAATGGTTAGTTCATTTGAAAAATATGGGATTTGGCGCTCTGCTTGCTGACGATATGGGGCTTGGAAAAACAATTCAATCGATCTCTTATTTAGCTTACCGTAAAGAAAACGAAGAAAAACGAGGAGCATCATTGATTGTCTGCCCTACTTCTGTTATTAACAATTGGAAACGAGAAATTGAATTATTTTATCCTGATTTAACTGTTCATGTTCACTATGGAGGTAGCCGTTTAAAAGGTGAAGACTTATTTTCAATAATGAGAGATGTCGATATTGTCATCACCTCCTATGCTTTAAGCGTGTTAGATTATGAAGACCTAAAGCAATATGTCTGGAAAAGTATCATTCTTGATGAAGCTCAAAATATAAAAAATCCAACGACAAAGCAGTCTCGCGCAGTTCGCGGGTTAAAAGCTGAGCACCGTATTGCTCTTACTGGTACCCCAATGGAAAACCGCTTAACGGAGCTTTGGACAATTTTTGATTTTATAAATAGAGGATATCTTGGTTCACTAAACCGTTTCGTTAGCAATTATGTAAACCCTATTGAAAAAGACCGAGATGAAGAAAAAATAAATGCTGTTCATCGATTAATTTCACCTTTCTTACTAAGACGAACTAAGCAAGACGAAGATGTTGCTTTAAATCTTCCACCAAAACAAGAACAAAAGATGCTTTGCCCGTTATCTGTTGAACAAGCCGCATTATACGAGCAAGTTGTTCAAGACACCCTAAAACAGATCGATACATTAACTGGTATCCAACGGCGAGGCCGTATTTTATGGATGCTAAATAAATTGAAACAAATCTGTGACCACCCTTCTTTATTCTTGAAGGAATCACAGCTTGTTGAATTCGAAGAGAGATCAAGTAAAGTTGAACGACTATTCGAATTAATAGACCCAATCCTTGAACAGAGCGAAAGCTGCCTAATCTTTACTCAGTATGTGAGAATGGGTGATATGCTTAAAGAGGCAATTCAAGCAAAATTTGGTGAAGAAGTATTATTCTTAAACGGTAGTGTTCCTAAAACTGCCCGTGATAATATGATTTCTCGCTTCCAAAACGGCGATGTAAAAGTGTTTATTCTTTCACTCAAAGCTGGTGGAACAGGATTAAACTTAACAGCTGCAAATCACGTAATGCACTTTGACCGTTGGTGGAATCCAGCAGTTGAAAATCAAGCGACCGACCGAGCATACAGAATTGGTCAAACGAAATTCGTTCAAGTCCATAAATTTGTAACGATCGGAACGCTAGAAGAAAAAATTGATGAAATGCTACAACGGAAACAATCACTTAACGATACAATCATAACGAGCGAACAGTGGATTACAGAATTATCTATGGATGAGCTTGTTGAGTTGTTAAGTGTTTAATATGAAGGAAAAATGGGATTATTGTATAGAGATAATCCCATTTTCTATTAATAGGAGGTTTTAATATGGGCACAAATACTGGAATGAACGTAATAGTCAAAAACCATGATGAAAATTGGAAAAACTTATTTCAAATAGAAGCTAACCGTATACATGAAATCTTAAAAGATGAACTTATTGAAATTCATCACATTGGTAGTACATCAGTTCCAAATTTAAAGGCTAAACCGATTATCGATATGTTACCAGTCGTTAAAAACATAGAAAATATAGACAAGTATAATGATCAACTGGCTGAAATTGGCTATGAGGGACTAGGTGAGTTCGGTCTTCCAGGTAGAAGATACTTCCGAAAAGGTGGAGAGAATCGTACCCACCAAATGCATATGTATCAGTTTGATAACGAAAAAGAAATTGAGCGTCATATTGCAGTTCCTGCTTATTTAAGAGCACATGAAGATGAGATGAAAGCTTATGGAGAATTAAAAGCGCAGCTTGCTGAAAAATTTCCAAATGATATTTATGGATATATGGACGGAAAAGATACTTTTGTGAAGGATTTAGAGCGAAAGGCAATTGAATGGAGAAAAACGAATAAATAACATATTGAATTAATAAAAAATTTTTTATTTGGCTGCAATTTGCCGAGTAATGCCAATGCTTTGCCTGGTGTATTATTCAGACCTTTATAATTACTTAATGAAAGAAGCCTAATTTCAAAAAAATAGGCTTCTTTTTTATTCACTCTATTTACTTAAGTGCAAATGTAAGTTCAGCTTCACAAGCTATTTGTCCGTCAACTGTTGCGACTGCTTTACCTTTACCAATCGGTCCACGCATTTTCACTAGTTCAACCTCTAGTCTCAGTTGATCACCTGGTACTACTTGTCTTTTAAAGCGGCAATTATCTATACCAGCAAATAATGCTAGTTTACCTTTATTTTGTTCAAGACTTAACGCGGCAACTCCTCCAACTTGTGCTAAAGCTTCTACAATTAGTACTCCTGGCATTACAGGATAGTCAGGGAAATGACCATTAAAAAACTCTTCGTTAGCTGTTACATTTTTAATACCAACTGCACGTTTACCTTCTTCGTGCTCGATGATGCGATCTACTAATAAAAATGGGTAACGATGCGGAAGAATTTCTTTAATTGCTTTAATATCTAACATTTTATGTAGTCCTCCTAATTTGTAAAGATTCATTATGTTAATAAAAAAGAAGCAAGTCTTAAGACCAGCTTCTATGCGCTATAAATATAATACTATCTTATTTTGTAAGTTAACGCAAACCAATAATGACCGCTCATTTGCTTACTAATATTACTCCAATTACTCTATAAGAGCTAAAACGGTAAGTTTCTTAATCAATTAAACCAATATTTATATATTATATTTACAGAAAATTTATAAAAGTTTGAAATTTTGTAAAGTATTTGACAGACGAAAGAAACCGATTTTTTTATCATTGAGTTAGAACAAGAAAGAGATGCTGCTCTTCAGGACAAAAGTGTGTATCGCCCATTTTGTTTCTCAATAAATCCTTTTTCACATAGTTCATTCATTACATAGGATACGCTTACACGTGATGAACCAACTACATAAGCTAGTTCTTGGTGAGTGAATGGGATCGTAATTGTTATACCCTTAGGTGTTTCCTTACCATATAAGGATGCTAATTGGCGCAACATTGTTAAGACACGCTCTCCTACATCTGAGAAACTCATCAACCTTGTTTGGAGAAGTAGAGCTGATTCTTTATTACTTAGCGATCTTAGCGTTTTAAGAATGAGTTCTGGCTCACTCAAAACGATATCGCGAAATGTTGATTTTGGAATTCGAAGAACACGTGCGATTGACGAGGTAGAAGCGTTATATCCATATGCTTCATCTGCCCATACGTTTGATTCTCCAATTAGATTACCAGAGCCTACGATATATAAATGGCGCTCAGCTCCATTAGGTGATAACAAGTAAATACGAATTCGCCCTTCAAGGACGAGATAAACAAATGGATGATTTTCATCTTGTTGGAATAATACGACCTCACGTGAGAATGACAGTTCTTTACCTACTTTAAGAAAAGGTGCTGCTATCCATTCTCCTTGTTCAAACCATAAGGATTGATGATTCATATGTCACCTCAAATTAATTATGTACCAAATAATGAAAACGCTATCAAAACAGTGAAAGGATGAAATTTAATATGACTAACCCATTTTTAGAAAAGCGTTCTCTTTTTCCGACCTTATCTGAAACAGTTCATTTATCAAGTTGTTCCCAAAGTGCAATCTCATCACCGGTGAAGAAAAGTATTCAATCTTACCTTACAAGTTGGACCGAAAAAGGTATGGACTGGGAAGGTTGGATGGACAAAGTATATGAAGCAAAAGTCGCCTTTGCTACTTTAATAAATGCTTCTCCTGATGAGATTGCTGTGTTATCTAGCGTATCTGATGCCGCTTCATCATTTGCAGCGTCATTAGATTTTACTGGAAATCGAAATAAAGTTGTTACAACAGATATCGATTTCCCATGCATTGGTCACGTTTGGCTATCACAAGTACCACGTGGCGCAAACGTCACGTTTTTAAATGAAAACCTTCATCAAATTCATATCGAACAATATGAAAAGGCAGTGGATTCAAAAACACTTATTACATCTGTCCCACATGTGTCTTATTATAATGGGTTTATTCAGGATATCAAAGCTATATCAAACATTACCAAAGCGAATGGATCACTACTATTTGTCGATGCCTATCAATCTGCTGGAAGTGTTCCAATCGATGTAAAGGAAATGGGAGTCGATGCACTCGCAACAGGTGCACAAAAGTTTTTACTTGGCATACCTGGGATTAGCTTTATATATATAAGAAAAGAATTAGCAGATTCTCTCCACCCCCCAACGACTGGTTGGTTTAGTCGGGTAAATCCATTTGCTTTTGATCAGCATCATCTTGATTATGCAGAAGGGACTAGGAGATTCGATACAGGAACTCCAATGATGATAAATGCTTATGCAGCTGAAGCAGGAATTTCTTTATTAAATCAAATTGGCGTTTCATCTATTCAGGATTATCTATCTTACTTATCTACTGTTGCAATTGAAACAGCGCATTCATTCGGATTGACTATTGTTAGCCCAACAGACTTATCAATAAAAGGTAGTAACACTGCTATTCGAGTGGAACAAGCTAATGTCGTTGAGCAATACTTAAAAGCAAAAAAAATAATCGTCTCTGCCCGAAATGACGTTTTACGTGTAGCTCCTCATTTCTACAATACAGATGATGAAGTTGTACGCGCGATTGAGGAAATTGCTTATGCAATTAGGAAATGCTAACAAAAAACTATATTTTAAAAAATCAATTCTAGTAATTGTCGGAACAATTTTGGTCGCACTTACCTATTACTTTTTCCAGGTGCCAAATGGAATTGTAGCTCCTGGACTTGGTGGTATCTGTATGTTGATAGTTAAATTTTTACCTTTTCCATTAGGGATTCTTTACTTTTTATTAAACATACCACTATTTTTAATTGGATACCGAGCAGTTGGTGTACCATTTGCATTGCTTAGTTTACTCGGAATGTGTAGTTTATCATTCTTCTTAACTCTCTTCTCCTCACTACCAGGCCCGAATCTTCCGTTAATAGGATGTATACTCAGTGGGATTTTGTCAGGAATGGGGATTGGGATTGTGATTCTAGCAGGTGGTACAACTGGAGGTCTTGATATAGCAAGTGTAGTAATCAATAAAGAATTCCCGAATTTTTCTATTGGAAAAACGATGATGGTTATAAATGGAGTTGTCCTTTTGAGTTCCTTAATCGGAGAAGGATTACAGCGAACTTTCCTCACGTTTTTTAGTATGCTGATTGCCGGAAAAAGTGTTGATTGGACGTTATCTTATAGAAAAAATTCAAGAAAGGTGGCGAAACAATATGAATGAAAACAAAACTGTAATTGAACGAGAAGGAGGACTAAGTCGTTCACTAAGTAGTAGACAGCTGACCATGATTGGAATTGGTGGCGCAATTGGTACCGGTTTATTTATGGGAAGTGGCATTGCAATTGGATACGCTGGACCTGGGGTTATTCTAAGTTATATTATTGCTGCATTCATAGCAGTCATAATGATGTTTAGTTTATCTGAAATGGCAGTTGTGCACCCGACAGCCGGTTCATTCGGTACTTATGCAGAGATGTATTTAAATCCTTGGGCAGGTTTCCTTATTCGCTACACATATTGGGCGGCACAAGTAATCGCAATTGGTGGAGAAGCTGTTGCGGTTGGACTGTACATGCAGTATTGGTTCCCAAGTATTCCCGTTTGGTTATGGACACTTGGATTTGGTATTGCTTTAGTCCTTGTGAACAGCAGGTCTGTTTCCAACTTTGGTCAAATCGAGTATTGGTTTGCAATGATTAAAGTCGTTGCTATTGTACTGTTCATAGTTTTTGGTGTTTCGCTCCTATTTGGAATTGGACATTCACACTCTGTTGGTTTCCACCATTATACCGATCAGCACGGGTTCCTACCTAATGGATTTAAAGGTGTTTGGATGGCTGTACTTATGGCAATCTTTAGTTTTTATGGTGTAGAGATTGTCGCTGTAACAGCAGGGGAATCTAAAGATCCAAAAAAAGCTATTCCTAAAGCAATGAAGAGCATGGTCCTACGTTTGTTTTTATTCTATATTCTATCATTAGGAATCATCGTTGCTGTTATCCCTTGGATGCAAGCAGGTGCCCATGAGGTTTCTGGATCACCGTTTGTAAAAGTCTTTGAGAGTTCTGGTGTTAGATATGCGGCCGGCATTATGAATTTTGTTATCTTAACCGCTGCACTATCCAGTATGAATACTAATTTATACTTAACATCACGTATGTTATTCTCCTTATCTCGTGGAGATTATGCTCCAAAATCATTCGGTATATTATCTAAAAATGGTACGCCAGTAACCGCAATTTTCATTTCAAGTGCAGGTGTATTAATCGCAACTGTATTGTCTATGTACTACCCAGATACATTTAACAAATTATTTGGTATCTCAATCTTTGGTGGTATTTTAGTATGGCTTATGATTTTAATTAGTCATCTTCGTTTTAGAAAAACCGTTCACCTTCATTATAACGAGCCATTACCAGTTAAAGCACCGCTCTTTCCATTTCTTCAATGGATCGGAATACTACTACTTAGTGGTATCTTAATAACAATGGCATTTTCACCGGATTGGAACTCAGCTTGGAAAATTGGTGTTCCGTGGGTCATATTAGTATCAATTGGCTACTGGATCCAAAAAAATCGCAAATCAATTTTATACAAACATAATTCAAATAATAAATCTGCACTTTAATTTATTAACTCAAATTTTTTTAAAGATTGTTAGAAAAACAAAAAGACAGGTATAAAAGAGGAAATCGCCTTTTATCTCTGTCTCTTTTTATTCTATTTATTGATTTAACGATTTCTCAACCTTTACAGTTTTAATAGACTAAGCGCTAATAAACTTAGGCAGTACATTAGCTCCGTTATCGTAGCATTGTATGGCTGACTTGAGAATTTTCTTAATATGTAGAACATAAATGCTGTCTTCCCTACTATGGAACCAAGCTGAGAAGTAAAATTCGCTAGAAATAACCATAAAAAATTTTTGTTTAATTTTCAGATAAAGACTCGTAAGATTTTTTTGAAGTTTCCCTAACTTTTCGTATAATCACTGCCATCATATACCAAAATAATCGTAATCAGTTATTTTAAATGGGGTGCGGGAATTGAAGGTGTTTTGGGTATTTCTATGTTTATTTATTCTAGAGATGTGCTTATTGGAAGGGATCGACTTATATAATGGGGATGAATTTCCTCACTTACTAACGAATATAAAGCTTAGCAAAACCGAACTAGTAGGTGAAGATTATGTATTAATTTTCTTTTTTACCGTACCATTCGGCATTGCCAAAATCGTCCTATCGTATATGAAAAAACTAAAAAAGAAACGAAATCAAGAACAAAATCAAAATACTTCTAATTAAATCGAAAGAGAATGCAGTTAGAGCTTCTAAGCTGCATTCTCTTTTATTTTTGTTTTTGCTTTTTTTTGGATAACTGCAATGACTAACAGAACAGTAGGAATAATGATTTGTAAAGGTATATGTAAATAGTAAGGCACAATGTCGAACCCCTCTTTATAGTGCTCTAAATAGTCAGGTGCCATCCATACGGAACAAATTACTATGATGACTGCAATTGGATATGTAAGTGTATCCGATTTTTTCACTTTAAATAAATCTGCCGCTCCTATAATCGCACAAAAGAAAAAAACCGTTATCTTAATAAATCCCCCTACAGCAATTACAATGACAATAATTGAATCGAGTCTTTGAATAAAATCAGCAATATTGATATAACTAATTGCTGTTAAGATAGGATAAGTTGCTCTAACCACCGTATTTGCTCCTAAAATACAAATATTAAGCATTGTTACTAAAGTTAAAAGCAGTCCTGCAAACATTAATCCAGGAATACCGACCTTCCATGCATAATCGGGTTTCTTTAAATAAGGTAAAAGCATAGTGAATACAACCATTTCACCAAATGGAAATGTAACCGTTAAAGGGTAAGCCTCTTTTATTACCGTTTTCCAACCGGTCTCTAGTACAGGTCTTAAATTATCAGTTTTTATTATGCCTGCAATTACTTCAAAACCAATTATTGATACGATTATCATGATGATTACGATAAACAAAAACTCACATATTCTACCGAATACTTCAAAGCCTTTAAAGACCGCATACATACATAAAAACATAAATAAAATACCAATTGAAATAAGAGAGGACGCGTTGTAAAGTGTAATCACTAGTAATTCTTCAAAGTCTCTAAGAACTCGTGCTCCTATATAAATAAAATAGAGAATATAAACCAATGCTAGAAATTTGCCTGCAAACTTCCCTAAAATAGATTGAACATATCTCGTAAATGGTAACTCAGGATACAGGTCAAATAATTTGATGTAAACACAAAATAGTAAGCATCCAGTAACCAAAGCAATTAAAACACTAATCCAAGCATCCTGCATTGCACCAGATGCAAGTCCTACTAATGTAGCGCTCCCCATTTCAAATAAAAATATAATACTAAAGTATTGGTAGGCACCTATTGATAATTTTCGATTCATTAGCATTCCCTTCTTTTCTAAAATGGATAAGCTTTTTTTCTCATACCTACATTATTTATTTGAACATCAACATTAACTTTCACTTTTGCTTTTTGAAATTGGTCATTCCAATTTTTCTCATATTTTTTAAAAACTTTTGGTTCCGATAAATGTAGTTTTTCTCCAAAACCAAAAATATCTGCCCCATAACCTTGTGCTTCTTTAATCCCTTTTTCAATTGTTTCCTTTACTGCTTTCTCACTTAATAATTCATATTTTTCAAGTGTTTTTGCTTGGTCGAAATTGTCATTACAAAGTACTTCATCAATAATAGCAATAGCTTTTACATTTATGCTAATACTTGGTATCTTATTTTTCATTTTAATCTTCGTGTCGGTTTTCAAACGGGTAATCTCCATCGAATCATATTCTTTTTTGCTGCATTTTATTTGTATATTCGTTTCCTTTATAGCATTATCAACTATTTGAACCGATTTTGCAGGAGGACCATCTAACCATCCAACTAACTTTCCTTTTTTAATAACCCCTAGTCCTTCAATCTTGTTATAGGATGATTTAACACTTGAAAAATTATCAAGCGTTTCAGATTTCTCAGTTTCATTTTCTAAAATTGCACCATTAACGACCGGTTCTCTACCACTACTTGAAAGGGCTGCTATTACTTGACGCATTTGTATTTCTTGATTTTCTCCTAGTAGTGAAGACGTATTCTTAATTTTTCCTACGATTGATTTAGCCGGTAATTTATCAAGAGCAGGTAAGTTATTCATTACTTTATAAACACTGTCGTTCCTTGCAATAATGACCGGAATGTTAACACGTATTTTGGAATCCCTCTCAAATACGTCAAATATATAATTTAATGATTTTTTTTTTGCTAAGTTTTCACCAATGACAACGAGTGCTACGTGAGAATATATATTTGAACGAGAAACACTTTTTGTAATATTTCGCGCCGCTTCTGAAATCGTTCTACCTTTTTGTTCTAGAGAAATAACTGGTGTACCTATTGAACCAGTTATACTTGCAATTGCACTCGGATTAATGATTTGAAGGACCATATTGTATTGATTATCTTTCGGTAAATAATCGACACCCATGGCTACCACGATTGATACACTGTTTAATTCTTTATAATTAGAACAACTCACCAAAAGTAAACTTGTAATAAGAATTAAGATTATACATTTTCTTTTCATACTTATTCTCCAGTACTTTGTTCTTTAACCGTTTTTGGATTTCCTTGACTAGGTACAACTAAAATTGTATCTTTTTGACTTTTTATACGAAATGGTGCAAATGGTGCGAAATATGGTTCTCCAAAAGATCGTAAGCTACACATATGTAATAATATAATTAAACCACCAATCAAAATTCCAAATAAACCAATGTAAGCTGCTGCTAATAATAATATAAACCTAAGAATCCTTGCGGCAATTGACATATTATAATAAGGGATCGTAAAGCTAGCAATCGCTGTAATCGATACGATGATTACCATTGACGCAGATACAAACCCTGCTTGTACAGCTGCTTGCCCTAAG
Organism: Gottfriedia acidiceleris; assembly: GCF_023115465.1. Taxonomy (NCBI): domain Bacteria; kingdom Bacillati; phylum Bacillota; class Bacilli; order Caryophanales; family Bacillaceae; genus Gottfriedia; species Gottfriedia acidiceleris. Next base: position 4,469,563 of record NZ_CP096034.1, read on the forward strand.
ATTAAGGCTCCAACGATTGAAAGCGCCTGACCAACCGCTCTTGGCATTCGAATTCCAGCTTCACGTAATACTTCAAAAATTAGTTCCATACCAAGAGCTTCAACAATTGCTGGCAAAGGTACACCTTCACGTTGGGCAGCCAAACTTACTAATAATACAGTTGGAATTACAGCCTGATGAAATGAAGTAATTGCAATGAAAATGCCAGGTGCAAATAAGGCAGTCCAAAAGGACATATAACGCAGCAATCTTAAAAAAGTACCAATATATGAGCTTTGATAATAATCCTCAGGAGATTGAAAAAACTGTGTAAATGTAGCTGGTAAAATTAAGACAAAAGGTGTACCAGCTGTGAAAATAGCCACACGACCTTCCAGTAAGTTACCTACTACAGCATCGGGTCTTTCTGAGTTAATCATTGTAGGAAAAATAGTTTTTTGATCGTTCTGAATATAGTTTTCAATATAGCTGGATTCTAGGATTTCATCTGCATTAATAGCCTCTAAACGATATTTTACTTCCCTTAACAGCTCTTCATCTACAACACCTTTTATATACATTATTTCTACGTCTGTTCTCGTTACTTCACCTATTTTCATTGACTCTATTCGTAGCGCTGGGTGCTGGATTCTATTACGAATCAGAGAAGTATTAGTACGTAAGCTCTCTGTGAAGCTATCCTTTGGTCCTCTGATTACAGTTTGCGTTGAAGGCTCTGATATACTTCTAGATTGGACCATTTTTGTACATGCAACTAAGAAGTTACTATCATGATCTAAAAGAACAACGGTATCTCCAATCAGTAATGCCGATAAGAGATTTGTATAGCTTGATTGTGATTTTAAACTCGAAACAGCTATTACGCTTTTTAACCCATTCTCTAAATCTGTTAATGACAGCGTTGTTTCTTTTTCCGAATTAATTTTAACGATTTTATTAATGATTCCATCATTTACTAATTTCTCATTTGAAATTCCGTCAATATGGATCACAGCAAAAGAATACTGCATACCTTCCCCAAGTGTTTCATGACGAATCACAAGGTCGGAGCTATCTCCAAAATCATCTTTTATTCTTTTTATATTTTCTAAAATGTCCTTACTTAAAGAGCGCGATATGTTATTTTGAAAGGGAATTTTTTTATTTGTAGCTGCACTATTGGTTTCTTTGTAGTTAAACACTTTTTTCACCGCCCCATAATCATGGCTTATTATTCTTATACTTTTTCCAAAATATTTCATTTAATGTATTGTTTTCTAAGTGATTTATTTTGCACACAAAAAAAAGGCTGTCTCATGAGACACCCCGCTTCACTTTTGCTATAAAAAATTTTTTCCACTAGTTTGCTCAATCTTTAAAAATGCCGTGTCTTATGTATGCAACTTTAGAGTCCAACTCTATATTTATTTACTAATAAGCTGTGGGATTGGATTCACTGGCTTTCGACCGATTGAGTAATAGTGGATGTTCTTTTTTTGCATTTTAGTTAATTCAAAACAGTTACGTCCATCAATTACTAACGGAAGCTTCATTAAATCCTCATACAATTGGACATTAGTTTCTACGATTTCTCTCCATTCTGTCAAAATTAGTGTAGCCTCTTTATCACGAATAGTTTCCTTTACATTTATTGAATAATTTATAGAATCTCCGAATACTTTTCTTAATTCAGGTAAGGCATACGGATCATATACTGTTATTTTAGTACCTTCACTGATGAACTGATTAATTAAATCGATAGAAGGTGCATGTCGAATATCATTTGTATTTGGTTTAAAGCTAACTCCTAATATTGCAATTTCTTTATTTTTTAAATCCCCAAAAATAGATTTTGTTAATTCAAAAAGTTTTAATTTCTGTTGATTATTAATTGTAATAACAGATTTTAATAGTTTTAAATCTACACCTACTAGCTCAGCCTCTTTTACTAAAGCAGTCGTATCCTTTGGGAAACAAGATCCGCCATATCCAATTCCAGCTTTTAAAAATTTTGAACCAATTCGGTGGTCTAGCCCGATACCATGAGCAACATGATCAACATTAGCATCCAGTTTTTCACAGATCATGGCAATTTCATTAATAAAACTTATTTTAGTAGCTAAAAATGCATTAGATGCATACTTAATCATTTCGGCACTTCTTGCATCTGTTGTATAAATAGCCGTATTAAATGGTTTATATAATTCCTTTACCAATTCAGTTGCACTTTGACTTTCGGAACCAATGACAATTCGATCACCATTAAATAGATCGTATAGTGCAGAACCTTCCCTTAAAAATTCAGGATTTGATACAATATCAATCGTTAAATGGCGAGGGGCATTTTCTAACATTATTCTCTGAACTGCCTCATTCGTTCCAACTGGAACAGTGCTTTTAATAACAACTGTTAGATTTTTTTTAGCATTGATTGCAATCTCTTTCGCAACATTTTTTAAATAGTGCAAATTTGCTGTTCCATCTGGAAGTTCTGGTGTACCGACCGCAATAAATATGATATCTGCATGGCTATAAGCTTCTTTGAAATTTGTTGTAAACTCAATTTTATTAAGGAAAATATTTTCTAATAATGACTCTTTCAAACCCGGTTCAAAAATAGGACAAATTCCCTTTTGCAGTAATTGAATTTTTTCAACATCAATATCAACACACGTTACATTATAACCAACTGAAGCAAATGAAACTCCTGTAGTAAGACCAACATACCCCGTACCAGCAACAACTATATGCGTCATAGTTCATCTCCATCCTATACAATTAATCAGTAAAGATAAAAAAATCTTTAACACTGCCTAAAGTAATAAAATTTACTTTTAATTGCAAAGTCAGTTTTGATCTCAATAGGTCTACTGCTTTTTAAATAGATTAGATAACGATCCCATCAACCTTTTTCCGATTTTCTTTAGATAAAGTCCGTTAAACTAGAGGAGCGTTTTACATAATTTTAAGATGTTAGAGTTTTAAGTATTAAATCATATGTACTTTTCACCTTGATAATCCATGTTTTACAATTACTTAATTTAACCTTTAAATGGAGCGTTTTAAACTTTGATACTCTCCTTTTCTCTTTTCCAACTTTAACTACCTTCTTGTTCATCTTAACTTTACAAAACCTAAACAATTTTCTTACAAAGATAACTGCTCCTAATAAATTCAAAACAAAAAAATCCCAAGCACTATATGCTTGAGATTTCAGTGTGTATTCAAGCTACATAGCTTGAGATTTTTATTTTAAGTAACGACTTGGAATTTTATCAATATTTTCTAACATTATTCCAGTACCTACTGCAACACATTGCATTGGATCTTCAGCGATGAAAACAGGTACTTTTAATTCTTCAGCAAGTAAAATATCTATTCCATGAAGTAATGCTCCGCCACCAGTAAGAATAACTCCACGATCAATAATATCAGCTGATAATTCAGGTGGTGTACGCTCTAATACTGTTTTTGCAGCTTGTACGATTAAGTAAACTGGTTCACTTAATGCTCTTTGAATTTCATCAGATTGTACAGTAATTGTGCGAGGTAATCCAGTTACCATATCACGTCCACGAATATCGATTGATTCATTTCTTGCGCCAGGGAAAACAGTACCTACTTCAATTTTAATTTGCTCTGCAGTACGCTCTCCAATTAGCAGTTTGTATTCACGTTTGATATAGTTTAAAATCTCCATATCAAACTTGTCCCCTGCCATTTTAATTGAAGAGGCGGTGACGATATCTCCCATCGATAAAACAGCGACATCGGTTGTCCCACCGCCAATATCAATTACCATGTTACCACTTGGTTGGAATATATCCATTCCAGCACCGATTGCAGCAACCTTTGGCTCTTCTTCAAGATAAACTTGTTTACCGCCACTCTTTTCAGCAGCTTCACGAATTGCTTTTTGTTCAACAGATGTGATGTTTGTTGGACAACAAATCAAAATACGCGGCTTTGACATGAATCCCTTTACATCTAATTTATTTATAAAATGACGTAGCATTGCTTCAGTAATATCAAAGTCAGCAATTACACCGTCTTTAAGTGGACGAATTGCTACGATATTACCAGGTGTACGACCTACCATGCGGCTTGCTTCTTCCCCTACTGCTAATACTTTACCGCTACTACGCTCTATTGCAACTACAGAAGGTTCGTTTAATACGATTCCCTTACCTTTAACATGTATTAAGACATTGGCTGTACCAAGATCTATTCCGATATCCTTAGAAAACATTCCTTTTGGCTCCTCCTTATTCACTATACTCATGAGCAGTTCCCCGAATACGTTCCATACCAAAATATAATTTTACCATAAAGAACTACTTTTAGTAATTAATATTTGTGAACAGGAGGTTAAATATTTCTAATTTTGTTTTCAAGGCTCAGAAACCCTATTTAGTCACTTTCTCAACGTCTTCTTTTTGATACTTTTGCTTTGTAGCCTCTCCACCGCGTAAGTGACGAATTGATTTGTGATAATCCAAAATTTCCTTTACTTCATTTGCCAAATCTGGATTGATTTCCGGTAGGCGTTCTGTTAAATCTTTGTGAACTGTACTTTTTGACACTCCAAACTCTTTAGCAATTACGCGAACTGTTTTCTTCGTCTCCACGATATATTTCCCAATCTTGATCGTTCTCTCTTTGATGTAATCGTGCACACTACTCTCCTCCTCTAAATGGATGTGAGAAGCGTGAAATGAGACTCGTTTTGACTGACTAAGCTGCTCTTTTTCCTGCTCTGACTGACCTGCTGAGGTACATTTATTTTGACTAGGTAGAAAATCCACGATTCCTCACCTCAAACACCTCTTTGATGGGTTTATAACATTGTATTAGCAAAGGTGTCTAACTATGCACAATTATCAGAAAAAAACAAGTGCCCAACACATATGGGGTATGATTCCCACGTGTTAGGCACTTTGTGAATTGCTTAATTATTATTGTTGAATTTTATTTCCATCTGAATCAGTATTAGAAGAACCTTCTTGATTGTCATCTGATACATTACCAGAAGTATTCATTGTATTAGATTCTTTTGTTTCACTTTTTGAATTTTCAGAACTAATAATTGATGAAACATCTTGTCCTTGGTATTTCTCTGGATTAATTGCTACACCATCTTTACGTAATTCATAATGAACATGAATGCCATTTTCTTTGCCAATTAAAGCTGTTCCAGCTGTTCCAAGAACTTGTCCTTGTGAAACTTTTGTTCCTGGCTCAACACTTACAGATTTTAAGCTTTGGTAATATGAAACTAATCCGTTACCACTTTCTACTACAACTACATAACCTAACTCAGCATCTTTTTGAGCTTTTGTTACAGTACCACTAAGAGCTGCGGTTACATCAAATTCTTTTCCACTTTTATCAACTAAATCCATACCAGTGTTGATCGTGAAAGTATTATTATCCATTTGGATTAATGATGCTTGTTGCTCATCTTTTGAAGCAGAGTCATCATAATAATGACTTTTAACTTGAACTGTCGCATCCTTCGAAACAGGATAAGTTAATTTTTCTTCTGGCTGTGAAGCTGGAATTGCTTCTGGCTCTCTCGTATCAACTGTAGTTCCAGTTTTTGTTGGAGTTGGAGCATTACTGTATTGATACCATAACGCACCTGTCAAAATAACTGCTGCACTCACTAAATAAATTGCTGGTACTACCCAACGCTTTCTTAACATTTTAATAACCTTTTGAGAAGTTTTTTTGTTTTGTTCCTCTCTCATCCTTATCACCTCTGCCATCATTGTCAACAGATTTCTGGAATTATATACGCAATTTAGAAAATTTTAGTTCGACAAAATTCTTACTTTTCCACACAATTTCAAACTAATTCACATTAATCCACAAAAAACTAGAAAAATATTAACAAATGAAAGCGATTTATCCACAATTCCACAAGGTTTATACACAATATTTGTGGATAAGTTAATAAACCTCATTATAAAGTTAATAAAATATTTTTCTTGCATTTTTCTTTTTTACAAAATATAATCACACTACAAGCTTGTACGATGTATTAAATACTTAAACTTAAAAATTATTTCAGTGATTATATATTTTTTTGCGATGATGAAGAAGAGTAGATTATATGAAAGTTTCAGAGAGCTGACGGTTGGTGCAAGTCAGTACGGACATATTTTTGAATGGGCTTCTGAGCACCCAAACCGAACCATTTATTTATGCAGTAGGCTTTGGCGGACGTCTCACCGATAAAAGAGACAGGTATTCAAACTCATGTTTCGATACTGCTTTTTGTCACAAGGTAGTTCAATTCATTTGTTTTGATACTGCAAAGTGAGTCTAAACGTTTTTAGACTAATTAAGGTGGCACCACGGGAGTCCTCGTCCTTTTTATAAGGCGGGGACTCTTTTTTTGTACCCAAAAATAAGGAGAGAAAAAATAAAATGATATTTACTAAGAAAACCTTTATAGCAATTACTTTATTATTCACATTGGCACTAGCAGGTTGTGGACAACAATCAAATCAGGCAGCTTCGAAGACTAATGATCACACGTTACATTTAATGGATACTTCAGATATTGTAAGTCTTGATAGTTCTCTAGCTTTAGATGGACCATCATTAAATGCACTTAATAGTGTAATGGAAGGTCTTTATATGCCAAATGAAAAAGGAGAATACGTTCCCGCTGCTGCATTGTCACACAAAGTTAGTACGGACGGTAAAGTTTATACATTTACTTTAAGGGATACTAACTATTCAAATGGAGATCCAGTAACAGCAAAAGATTTTGTTTTTGCAATGAAACGAGCAGTTGATCCAAATACTAAAGCTCAGTTCGCATACGATTTATATGATATTGAAAACGCAAAAGAAATTAACCAAGGAAAGTTACCTGTGGATAAACTCGGGGTAACTGCACTAGATGATAAAACATTACAAATTAAACTTGAACGCCCTATTCCATATTTCATTCAACTGACTAGTTTACCGATGTTCTTCCCGTTAAATGAAAAATTCGTTAAGGAACAAGGTAGCAAATATGGTTTAGAAGCAAATACAACTTTATATAATGGTCCATACGTTGTAAGTAAATGGGATCATGAAGTTGGATTCACAATGACAAAAAATCCACAATACTATGATAAAAGGAATGTCCATGTAAATAAAATTGACGTTAAAATCATGAAAGAAACAACAACTGCCGTTAATCTCTATGAAACAGGTGAACTTGATCAAGCGATTATAGATTCTAATGTTATCGATCGTTATAAGGGGAATAAGGAACTAAACAAACTAGCTATGCCAATTGTCTCTTACATCAGCTTTAACCAAAAAAATACATTTTTAGCAAATCTAAAAGTACGTAAGGCAATCGCAAATGGCTTTAATAAAGAGGACATTAGTACAACGATACTAAACGATGGTTCGATTCCTACTGATCGAATTATTCCTAAAGGTTTAGTAAAAAACTCTAAAGGCGTCGACTTTGTTAGGTCAACCTCTCATCCTTCTACAGTAAGTTTAGAGGAGGCTAAATCACTGTTTAAAGAAGCTTTATCTGAAAGTGGTAAGTCAAAAGCTACAATTTCATTACTAGTAAGTGATAGCAATACATCACGTAAAATTGGTGAATATTTAAAATCACAATTAGAAACGAATTTAAAAGGTCTAACAGTTAATATTGTCGTACAACCTGCACAACAAAAATTCGAATTGCGTCAGCAAGGAAACTATGATCTCTCTCTAGATACATGGGGTGCAGATTATCCAGATCCAACGACTTATTTAGAGTTATTTACATCTAAATCGGCTTTAAATGTATTAAATTATAAAAATGCTAAATATGACGATTTTGTTCAAAAAGCAAATACAATCAGCTTACAAAACGAAACAGAACGTACTCAGCTCCTTCATAATGCTGAAGACCTTTTACTAGATGATGCTGCGATTGCTCCAGTTTATCAAGCTGGCTATGTATACTTGCAAAAATCAAATGTAAAAAACATAAAGGTACGTCCATTTGTTGGATATTTTTATTATAAATTTGCTCAAAAGCAGTAAGGGCTAAGAAAAGAAATGGATTGTAGGATTATAAGGAGCTGAAATGATTGCAGAAATAATATGTTATTTATGCAATTAAATTTCTTAATTTCCAAAATAAAATACTTTATTAAATCAAAAAACACTCTAAACGGACGAATCTTAGTTCGATTTAGAGTGTCTTTTATGTTATATTCTTCTTTTCATAAAAAACCGATCTTAGGGGTTAAACAAAAAAAACAGACCTTAATAAGGTCTGTCCAGAGTTAAAACTACACAAAATTTGAGTTACAGTCCGAACTCTCAAAGCTTCTTTAATAGGTCATAATCCTTCTTACTAAGCTTCTTTATGTTGATTCCCTTATAATAATACTTAACGATCTCATCGTATGTTTTTCCTTGCTTAGCAAGCTCATTTGCACCGTATTGACTCATACCTACTCCATGACCAAAACCTTTTGTTGTAATGATGATTTCATTACCTGAACGCTCCCATGAAAAATCTGTAGAACGTAGGTTTAGTTTTTCTCTAATTTCTTTACCTGAGAGAGTTTTTTTACCAAACGCCACTTGTTCTACACGTTTACCTTGTGTTCTCATCGTGACTTTCCCTATGTCTGACTTATTAATTTTTACATTAAGTTTCTTTTCGAAATCACTTATTGTAAATGATTTTTTTGATACATAGTTTGGAGCAACGGAATCCCAAGGACTCGGTACGCTTTTTAAATATGGTACACTATTTTTCCAATATTCTTCGGAGTTTTCTGTGTATCCATTGCTTGTGGAGAAGAATGAAGCAGTTATAGGTTGTCCATTGTATGTTAATATTTGTCCTTCAGTGGCTTTTACAGCTTTTTCAATTTTAGCTATATTTTTATCATATTCAGCGCCATATCTTCTCTTCAGGTCATCGCGATCCTGAAAGACTTGAAAATTAACAGAATCATCAACAATTCCACCCTCATCAAGTGGTTTTCCTTCTTTCAATCGTTTGATGATAAATGTTCTTGCACTTAAACTTTGTGCTTTTAGTGCTTCTGTTTCAAATTTGGCTGGCATTTCTGATGCTACTACTCCTAGTACGTATTCCTCGATTGGTAGTTTTTCAACTTTTTGAGTTTTTGTTCTAAATACTTCAATACTTAGATTGTCATTTTTGTTCGCTGCTGCGACTTGGTTTGCTTTTTTCTGTAGTTGATCAACCAATCTACCATCTGTGTGGCTATGAAATGGTAGAACAAGCAATGTAGGGATAAGAATAACGACTGAGCAAGTAGTTAATCCTGCAGTGATTAATGTTTTAAATGACTTCATATTTTCCTCCTATCCATTTCAAAACAACTTTAAATGACAATTTTCAACTAATTGCCGTTTCTAAAGATAATTTATGTACATGGACAAGCATTTAGAACAAATAATAGATTGAATTCAAATTAGATTCTTTTTACAAATTGTATTTTTTTTTATTATTTTTAGAATATTTTATAAGGTTTCTGCCTATAACTGATAGTAGAAAGTTGCATGAAAATGCAAAAATGCCCGACTCTATGTGGGGTAACACAAAGTGCCAGGCATTTGAATTAGTTTTTAGTTTACGCTTGTAAATCTTTTAGTGTTTCTTCCTCTACAGCTGTGCTTGGTTCGTTTACACGTTCAATGTCCGCTCCAAGTGCAGCAAGCTTTTCATGGAAATTTACATAACCACGATCTAAATGTTTTAATTCAGTAACACGAGTATATCCATCAACAACAAGACCAGCAAGGATAAGTGATGCAGCAGCACGTAAATCCGTAGCAGCTACTTCTGCTCCTTGAAGATCATTCGGTCCATGAATAATAGTTGATCGACCTTCAATTTTAATATTTGCATTCATGCGACGGAATTCTTCCACGTGCATAAAACGATTTTCGAATACTGTTTCAGTAATCATGCCTGTTCCATTAGCTTTTAATAGAAGTGCCATCATTTGTGATTGCATATCTGTTGGGAAGCCTGGGTGAGGCATCGTTTTGATGTCTACAGGTTTTAAATTGTCTGTACCAATTACTCGAAGACCTTCTTCCTCTTCAATAATTGTTACTCCCATTTCACGCATTTTCGCTACAACTGAGCTTAAATGTTCTGGAACTGCATTTTCAATTAATACGTTTCCATTCGTGATTGCTGCTGCTACCATAAATGTTCCAGCTTCAATACGGTCTGGAATAATGTGATGAGTTGTACCAAATAATGTTGGTACACCTTCAATTCGAATAGTGCCTGTTCCAGCTCCACGAACTTTACCACCCATTGCATTAATGAAATTTGCTAAGTCAACAATTTCAGGTTCTTTTGCAGCATTTTCAAGAATTGTTGTTCCTTCTGCAAGTGAAGCTGCAGACATAATATTTTCTGTTGCACCTACGCTTGGGAAATCTAAATAGATTTTTGCCCCTTTTAAACGACCGTTTGATTTTGCTTCTACAAAACCATTACCAACCGTAATTTGAGCTCCCATTGCTTCAAATCCTTTTAAGTGCTGTTCAATTGGTCTAGATCCAATCGCACATCCACCTGGTAACGCTACACGTGCATGACCATTTCTAGCTAAAAGTGGTCCCATTACAAGAATAGATGCTCGCATTTTACGAACATATTCAAATGGCGCTTCAACATGTAAATCCTTTGAAGCATCAACTGTTACTGTATTATTTTTGAACCCAACTTCTGTATTTAAATTACGAAGAACTTCGTTAATCGTGTATACGTCAGATAGAGTTGGTACGTCATGAATTATATTTTTTCCTTCACTAGCTAGTAGCGCTGCAGCAAGAACTGGTAAGACAGCATTTTTTGCACCCTCTACACGAACTGTGCCTTGAAGCTGTTTCCCGCCACGGACAATGATTTTATCCAAACTTTTCCCCTCCGTGTCCTAAAATAGATCTATCAATATTCTACTGTTATAATCGGTGTGCCAATAATAATTGTCGTTGATTTATCAACATTGTTTTCACGAATTGCAATTTGTAAATTAATTTTTTTGCCATTTGCAACCAGAGCGTCATTCCACTGTTCAGTATATGCTGAAACAGAGACGAATGCCCCTTCTTTTATTTCTTCAATTTTTGTTGCTTTAAAAGTCCCCAAAAAATCATTTTTTATACCCTGCAAAACACCTTCAAGTTTACCACCCATTGTCCCCTTTATACAAGTAAAAAAAGTAGGTTCTTTACTAAAAATATTTTCCAATGAGTTCTTTATAAGTTTATTCGTTTCTTTTTCAGCATGCTGGTCCCATTTAGTCCCACTAAGCTCATAAATTACATAGCTGCTGTTATTGCCAGTAGATGTAACAACGATTCTTTCTGTGACCAAATTATGGTTAAACGTACCAATTATTTTATTACCATTGTCTGCTTTCGTCCACTTAAAATTTTTAAAATCGTCTTTATATTTACTGATTATTTTGGACACCGAAGTATTCATTTTAGCTTCTCTTGCGTATAAATTCCAACTTGTAACCGAAATGTCTTTTTTATTTAATACGTCTGCAAAACGGTTCAATTGGCCTACACCTGTATCAGCCATACCGATTTTACCCCAATTAAAAAATAATGCAGAAGCAAAAGTAATCGTAATTAAAAATAAGTACATAGTTTTTTTCATATATAATCCCCTCTCTTACTTCCATTTTTCACAGGTAGAGAGGGGTTTATACGATACATCGTAACATACTTTTTGACAAATTATTTCAATAAATATGTGATGTTTTTTGTATATTGAAGATAGTCTAAGAAAAAACTACTTACAGCAGAAGAAATTGTAATCGTTAATAGCACCATAAAAAGTCGAATTTGGGCGACATGGCCTTTTTTCATAATACTCTCCCACTTAATTGCTGTTAAAGCCCACCAAGTTAAAATAATGAAAAATAAATGGACAATTATTGCTAATAAAGCTTCTGTCCCAACTAAAGCTTCCATTTTTTACGTCCTCTTTCCGCTCGATTTTTATAGAAAAACCTTTTAGAATGCCTATTTGCTTTTTTTGCCTATGTTTTCTTGATGCAAGCAAGTTCAAACAGTCTAAAAACCTAATTTTATACTTTCTCTACAAATTAAAAAGTGTAGGAATCACCCTACACTTTTAGTTTAAATATATTTTACGCCATAAAGAAGTCTTTCACAATGTCTAGCTTATGAAATATATCTAATGCTAAAGATGGTTTAATACCCAATACAATTGTTAAAACGGCACAAACCAATACAACGAATAGATGTGTCTTAGGAAGTACGACTTTACGCTCTTCACTACTTCTAAAGAAAATAGTTTGAAGGATGCCGAAATAGTAAAAATAAGATACTACTGTAGTTAAAAGTAGAATGCCACCTAATACAAAATATCCTTTAACTTGGACGAAAGCCCCCAAGAAAATATTTAACTTTCCTATAAACCCTGCAGTTAATGGAATACCTGCTAGCGATAAAACAAATATTGTCATGGTAATCGCTAAAAATGGATTTGTTTTAATTAGCCCTGCAAATGATGATAATGAGTCAGATCCCCTTTGTTGTTGTACATTGTAGACAATTGTTAAAATACCGATTGTCATGAATGTATAAGCTAATAAATAGAACCAGATTCCCTCAAACATGAATGGTGAAATACTTACAAATGCAACTAGAACATAACCTCCGTGTGCAATACCCGAGTATGCAAGTATACGCTTTAGACTGTTTTGTTTTAAAGCAATCGTATTACCAATAATCATCGATAACGCGGCCAATGTAGCAACAACTGGTTGCATTACTTCAAATACAGATTTTTGTTCCTTCATCAATAATGCACCCGTGAAAATTGCTAAGAAGATGCGAAGTACGATAATAAACCCGCCTGTTTTTGAAACTGTTGCTAAGAATGCTGTTACAGGAGTTGGAGCACCTTCATATACATCTGGCGCCCACATATGGAACGGAACAGACGCTAGTTTAAATGATAATCCAACAAACACTAGCACAAATGCTAGGATCATTAGAAATTCATTACTGCTTGGAATTCCTTGTTGAAGTGCCACATTCATTTCAGTAATGTTTGTTGTACCTGTTAAGCCATAAGTATAGCTTAGTCCGAATAATGTAATTGCAGTTGAAATACCACCGTTAATTACATACTTAAGTGCTGCCTCAGAAGAGCCTTCTCTTCTCTTTTGAATGCCAACTAGAATATAAGATGAAATCGAAAGTAACTCTAATCCAACAAATAATGTGATTAAATCACTACTTGAAGCCATATACATTGCTCCAATTAACGCTGTAATAAACAATGTGTAGTATTCTGAGCGCTCTGTAATTGATTTATCTCCAAGAGCAAGTAATAAAACTAAGATTGCTCCGATTAATAAAATAGTTTTAAAGAGAAGCCCAAATGAATCAAGTTTAAACGACCCCGCTAGTAGACTTATTGGTTTATGTGAATAAAGTGTGATTAACCATACTAGTGATCCAACAACGCTTAGTAAACCAACCCATCCGACTATTTTACGACTCGCATTTTTAGGTAGTAAGAGTTCAAGAGTTAATAGAAGAAGCGCAGCAGCGACTAGAATAATCTCAGGACCCATTGTTCCCCATTGAAATTCAGATAATGCTTTCCAAGTCATCTTCTATACACCTCTAATCCCTTGAATGATAAAATCCACTGATGACACAATCATATCATTTACGAAAGCTGGGTATACACCAAGCAGGACAATCGCAAATACTAAAATAACTGAAGCGATTGCTTCGCGTTTTGACAAATCAGTGAATGATGAAATAAATTCACTAGTTTTACCGAAGCTTAATTGTAAAATTGCTCTTAAAATATAAGCTGCAGTTAAGATGATTCCTAACGTCCCTACTGTTGCAATTGCTTTATGAGATTGGAAAAGGCCAACAAATGATAGCCATTCTCCTACGAACCCTGATAGACCTGGTAAACCTAACGATGCCATACCGCCAAAAAGTAATAAGCCAGCAAGTCTTGGAGCTGATTTTGAAAGACCAGAAATACGGTCAAAACTAGTAGTATCACCTCGATTTTCTAACATGCCAACTATTAAAAATAGAAGTGCTGCAATTAAACCGTGAGATACTGATTGTAAAATTGCTCCTTGGATTCCAGCGCTATTCATTGCTGCTAATCCAATAATAACAATCCCCATATGTGAGAAACTTGAATATGCCAATACAGAACGTAATTCCTTTTGGATTAAAGCAATATAAGCTCCGTAAAGTAAATTAATTACACCAATTATCGCAAGAGCAACCGACATTTTTTCAAATTGCTCTGGGAAAACACCTAAAGCAAAACGAATTAAACCGTAAGTTCCAATTTTTAACAGGATACCAGCGTGAATGATTACTACAGCAGGGTTTGCTTGAGTATGAACATTCACCATCCATCGGTGGAACGGGAATAATGGTAGTTTGATTGCAAATGCAATTAATAAACAAATTAATAGAACCATTTTTAAATGCTCTGAAATTGGACTAACAGTTTGTTGTCCTGCTGGAATGATGTTTGCTAAAACTTCATAATTTGTTGTGCCTGTGCGAGCAAATAGGACAGCAATAACAAATAATAAGAATGCAGATCCTAATCCGTTATAAATTAAGAACTGGTATCCAGCACGTTCACTATCAAATCGGCCCCATTTACCAATTAAGAAGAACATTGGAACTAACGTTAATTCAAAGAATAAGAAGAATAATACTAAGTTCTGAGCTGCAAATACACCAAACATTCCTACTTGTAAAATAAATAGTAGTTGATAAAAGCCTTTTGAACCTTTATTAATAGAGAAACCTGCTATTACAGCGATTAATGAGATAATACCAGTAAGTAAAATCATCACTAATGATAGACCGTCTACTCCAAGCTCAAACTTAACTTGAAACAATCTAGTTGATCCAGCGAAAAACTTTCCAAATGAAAACCAATCATATGAAATATTCCAATCTTTTAAACTAGAATGGTTTTGACCTGCTATATAAGCTAGTATAGTAACTGCAAATGATAAAACCGAAGTCAATAATGCCCAAAGCTTATAAGAATTCTTTGGAGCAAAAGAAACTAGTAATAATCCCAATAAAGGTGAGAAAACAACCCATAATAAGAAATGAGACATCATAAGTTGTACCCCCCTGTCACAACGATTGCTAATAAGATTAGTGCAAGACCAAGTATTGTGATAAATCCATAAGTTTGAACTTGACCACTTTGCAGCCTTGAACCAATTCCACCGACACTACTTACAATTCCTTTTACTAGAACTGCAAGCCCTTCAATTACAAAACGCTCAATTGCAAACATTACATGTCCGATTGCAAACATACCTTTTACGATTGAACTGTTATATAATTCATCAATATAGTATTTATTAAGAAGAATCTCATAGAATAATCCATTTTCTTCTTGTTTAGTTTGCTTCAATTTTCTTCCATACATATTGTAAGCAAGCGTAATACCAGCTAAAGAAACAAGCGTTGCTACGATCATAATCCAATATGGCTCATGATTATGCTCAGCAATTGTAAATGGAGCTCCATCTAATAAAAACTCATTTAAGTGACGACCAAAGAATGGTGTATTAATATAACCTGCAAATATAGCAAGGATCCCTAATAAAGACATTGGTAGAACCATTGACATTGGTGACTCATGAGCACCTTTTGTCTTCTCTTCTCCAGTGAAAACTAAGAAATATAAACGGAACATATAGAAGGAAGTAAAGAATGCTGCAATTAAAGCTACTACGAATAAAGCGTAGTTTCCCTTTTCCCAAGTTGCAGCTAAAATCTCATCCTTACTAAAGAAACCAGATAGTAATGGTACACCTGTTATAGCTAATGTACCGATTAAGAATAGTGTAGATGTCCATTTCATTTTCTGACGTAATCCACCCATTTTAAAGATATCTTGAGTGTGCACGGCATGAATAACACTACCTGCTGCTAAGAATAACAATGCTTTAAAAAACGCATGAGTTGTTAAGTGAAAAATACTTGCTGTATAACCACCTACACCTAATGCAAGCATCATATAACCCAATTGACTGACTGTAGAGTATGCTAGTACTCGCTTAATATCTCTTTGCACAAGTCCAATACTCGCTGCAAAGATTGCTGTAAATCCTCCGACAATCGCAACTACCGTTAAAGCAGTTCCACTAGCAATAAAGATAGGATAAGTCGTTGCTACTAAGTAAACACCGGCAGCTACCATTGTTGCTGCGTGAATTAATGCAGAAACAGGTGTTGGACCTTCCATCGCATCAGGAAGCCATGTATGAAGTGGGAACTGACCTGATTTACCCATTGCTCCTACGAAAATTAGAATCGCAATAAGTGTTAACGTACCAGTACTCACTTGTCCACCTTGGATTACATTGAAAATTTGATCGAAATCAAAGCTCTTTGTTTTCCAAAATAATAGTACCATCCCGATAAATAAACCAACGTCCCCTATTCTCGTCATAATGAACGCTTTTTTAGCCGCGGCTTTTGCTTCCTCTTTATAAAAGTAGAAACCAACAAGTAAAAATGAACCTAAACCTACTAACTCCCAGAATACATAAAGTTGTAGAATGCTAGGTGAAATGACAAGTGCTAACATCGCAAATGTAAATAACCCTAAGTATGCGAAAAACACTGTAATTCTGTCATCCTCTTCCATATATGCTGTTGAATAAATATGTACTAATGTACTAACAAACGTAACGATTACTAACATTAACGAATTTAGTGCATTTACTACATATCCAACGTGAATATCGATATTCCCAATTGTTAACCAAGTGTATAGTTTCTGCACTGTATCCCCTTGTAGACGGTCAAATAAGACGAACAAGGAGATGATGAATGAGATTCCTGTTAAAGTTGCTCCTAAAATCCCACTACCTTTCTTTCCTTTTGTACCAGCTAATAGTAGGATTAGAAAGGAAATTAGCGGAAGTA
This sequence comes from Gottfriedia acidiceleris, assembly GCF_023115465.1. Taxonomy (NCBI): domain Bacteria; kingdom Bacillati; phylum Bacillota; class Bacilli; order Caryophanales; family Bacillaceae; genus Gottfriedia; species Gottfriedia acidiceleris. The sequence goes on from NZ_CP096034.1 coordinate 4,486,555, forward strand.
CCGGAACAAGCCAAGCATACTGCATCATCAAATTCCACCTCCTATTTATCTTTTCAATGAATCAGCTTCATCGATATTAACTGTCTGACGATGACGATACCATGCGATTAAAATTGCCACGCCCACTGCAGCCTCAGCAGCTGCAACTGAAATCGTAAATAATGAAAAAATTTGTCCTGTTAACGAAGGTGCTACACCAAGCTTACTAAATGCCACTAAATTAATATTTGCAGCATTTAACATTAACTCAATACAAATTAACACAATTACTGTGTTTCGTTTTGTTAATGCACCATATAATCCGATACAAAATAAAATTAGCGCTAAAAGAAGATAAGCATTAATTGGAACTGAACTCATTCCTTCGTACCCTCCTCTTTTGAATCATCTGATTTTGCTAAAATGATCGCACCTACTAAAGCAATAAGCAATAATACAGACATTACTTCAAATGGCACGATATGATTTGTAAATAGTTGTAATCCAATATTTTTCGTATTATTTGTTGCTAAATCAACATCTGATGCATCGATTGAAAGTCCGTTTACTCCTAAAAACATAACGACTCCAAATGCAACAACACCGATTAACGCAGCAATATTTCTCCAATTTCTTTTTGGCTTTTCACTTTCAATATCATGTTTCGTTAACATAATTCCAAAAATCATTAAGATTGTTACTGCACCTGAGTAAATAAGAATTTGAACAACAGCTACGAATTCGGCTGATAGAAGGACATAAATCCCTGCAATACTTATGAATGTTAAAACAAGTGAAAGCATCATATGCATAACTTTCGTTGAGTTTAACATCATAACGCCACCTAAAATGGCTGATAAAGAAAGAAGAAAGAAAGCAACTACGAAACCACTCATGCTTTATTCTCCTTTCGAATGTTTTGATCGTTTTCATCAAGCCATTGAAGGTCTTTAAACAATTCATCACGTGAATATTCAGCAAGTTCAAAGTTATTTGTCATAATAATCGCTTCTGTAGGACAAACTTCTGTACATAAATCACATAGAATACAAATTTCGAAATTTATATCGTATGTGTCGATAATTTTTCCTTTTTTCGTAGGATCAGGATGTTTTTTTCCAGTTAATGTAATACAGTCTGTTGGACAGATTGCTGAACATTGATTACAAACAATACATTTTTCTGGATAAAACTTTTGAATACCACGAAAACGATCTGGTAACGGAATCGGCTGATTTGGATAATCATACGTCACTTTCTCGCGCGTTAAATTTTGAAGAGTATATTTTAATCCTTTTACTAACCCAATCATGACTCACACCCCTTTAGATTGGTCTATTTGTTTAGAAGAACAAGCTTTTTACTAATGCAGTTATTAAAATATTAGCTAATGAAACTGGTAATAATACCTTCCATCCGAACTCCATTAATTGGTCAGCACGTAAACGTGGGAACGTTACACGGAACCAAATTAATAAATATAAAATTACACTAAATTTTAATGAGAACCATACAGCTCCGGGAATAAAATCTAGACCCGCAATTGGCTTCCACCCGCCTAAAAATAGAATCGTAATTAACGAACACATTGCAAAAAAGTAAACATACTCAGAAAGCATAAAAAATGCCCAACGGAATCCTGAAAACTCTGTATGATAACCTGCTACAAGTTCTGACTCAGCCTCTGGTAAGTCAAAAGGTGTACGGTTTAATTCAGCTACAGCTGCAATTAAGAAAACGATAAAAGCAATCGGCTGAGTTACAATGAACCATACATTCTCCTGTGCATTAACAATATCATTTAAATTTAAGCTTCCAGTTAATAAAATAACACCTAATACGCTCATTACTAACGGAATTTCATATGAAATCATTTGTGCTGCTGCACGCATACCACCAATAAGTGAGTACTTATTATTTGAAGCCCAACCCGCTGTGACAACCCCAACTGTTGTTAATCCTGAAACAGCAATATAGTAAAGCAATCCAACACCTATATCAGCAAACTGTAAGTTCTCCGTGAAAGGTAGAGTTGCTAATACCATAAACGCTGGTGCAAATGCGATGATCGGTGCAAGTATAAATAATGGTTTATCTGCCGCTTTCGGAATTGTATCTTCTTTTAAAAGTAGTTTTAATACGTCAGCAACAGTTTGAAGTAAACCATAGCGTCCACCAACTTGGTTAGGTCCAATACGCCCTTGCATGAAACCCATTACTTTACGTTCTGATAGGATTCCAAATGTTACAAAACCTAAAACTACAAATAGAAAAATAACGCCTAAGCCTAAATAGATGAGAAAATTTATCCAAGACGGTGTACTTTGTAGAAGATTTTCGATCATTATCCATCTACCTCCCCAAGCACAATATCAATACCACCTAAAATAGTAATTAAGTTTGCGATGTTTTCACCTTTTAATAACTTTGGAAGAATTTGCAGGTTATAAAAAGATGGTCGTCTAAACTTCAAACGATACGGCTCTTTTTTGCCATCACTTGCAATATAGCAACCGATTTCTCCACGCGGTGACTCAATTCTTACGTATCCTTCACCTTTAGGAGCTTTGATGATTTTAGGAACTTTTGCTAAAATATCACCTTCAGCAGGGAATTGTTCAACAGCTTGTTCTAAAATCTTTAATGATTCTTCAATTTCTAGCATTCTACACATATATCGATCCCATGCATCGCCAACTGTTCCCACTGGGACATCGAAATCAAAACGATCGTATATAGAATATGGAGCATCTTTTCGTAGATCATATTTAACACCAGTACAACGAAGATTTGCACCACTTAATGAAAAATTAATTGCATCTTCTTGTGAATATGCACCAATACCTTTTACACGATTAATAAAGATTTCATTACCTGAAACTAAATCGTGATATCCTTTTAATTGCTCTCTCATATAAGGAATAAACTCTTTTACTTTTTCAATCCAACCTTCAGGAGCATCCCACTTTACCCCACCAACACGCATGTAGTTAAAAGTCAATCTCGCTCCACAAAGTTCGTTTAATAGATTGATAATCATTTCACGCTCGCGGAAAGCATAAAGGAACGGACTCACTGCCCCAATATCTAGAAGGTTTGTACCCCACCAAACTAAATGACTAGCAATACGCCCTAATTCCATTGAAATAACGCGTAAATACTCTGCGCGATCTGGAACTTTAATATCCATCATTGTTTCAACAGCATGGCAGATAACATAGTTATTTGTCATTGCTGATAGATAATCCATACGGTCTGTATATGGAATAATCTGTGTATATTGAAGATTTTCAGCGATTTTCTCTGTACCACGGTGTAGATAACCGATGACAGGTGTCGCCTCCTTAATGATCTCTCCATCAATCTTTAACACAAGACGAAATACACCGTGTGTACTTGGATGCTGAGGTCCGACATTTAATAGCATTTCTTCCGTACGAATCATGGCTTATCCTACACCCCCTCGTCAAATTGAACGTAATCTTTTCTTAGTGGATAGCCAACCCAATTATCTGGCAGTAAGATCCGCTCCAATTTTGGATGACCTTCAAACTGAATACCAAGTAAGTCGTAAGTCTCACGCTCTGGCCAGTTTGCACCTTCCCATATTGGAGTAATACTATCAACAATAGGTTGTTGACGGTCTGCTCTTACTTTTAAAGCGATTCCATGGTTACGTTTATATGAATATATGTAAGAGTAAACTTCCATGTACTCAACAAAATCAGTTCCATGTAATCCAGATAAATAAGTAAATTGTAGCTGTTCATTATTCTTTAAGAACTGCGCTACTTTAAAATAAGCATCCCTTTTAATTGTAAAAGTTGGATCATGTTTAGAAAGCGTATTTATAGTTGCTTCCTCAATAACATCCGCTCCAAACTCTTTTTCAATTAATGACTTTACTTCATCTAACAATGGTTGATTGTGAGAAGGCTTCACTTCTTCAACTGCAGCCTCTTTACCAGCATCTGTTTTACCTTTCGCTTTTGCCGCTGCTGCTGCTTTTGCCTTCGCAACTGCAATTGCCTTCGCTTTTGCTTTTGCCGCTTCATCGTCTGAACCAGCAGTTGCTGTGCCTTCTCCACCCGCTGCTTTTTGTTTTGCCAATGCCGCTGCCTTTGCTTTTGCTGCTGCTACTGCTTTTGCCTTCGCCGCTGCAATTGCTTTCGCTTTTTCATCTTCTGCACCATCTGCTGAAGCTTCTCCACCTTCTGCTGCTTTTTGCTTCGCTAACGCCGCTGCCTTTGCTTTTGCTGCCGCTACTGCTTTTGCCTTCGCCTCTGCTAAGGCCTTCGCCTTATCATCTTCAGTAGTCGCCTCTTGCTCTTCTGCATGAGCCTGTTCGCCTGATTCCGCTGCTTTTTGTTTTGCAATTACTGCTGCCTTTGCTTTTGCTGCCGCTACTGCTTTTGCCTTCGCTGCTGCTAAAGCCTTTGCCTTATCATCATCAGAAGTTGTCTCTGGCTCTTCTGCTTGAGCCTGTTCACTTGCTTCTGCTGCTTTCTGTTTTGCGATTGCTGCCGCCTTTGCCTTCGCCGCTGCTACTGCTTTTGCTTTCGCTAGTGCAAGTGCTTTCGCTTTTTCATCTTCTGAAGCTGGTTCCTCTTGTTTATCATCATTTTCAACAGTAGGCTCCTCAACTACAGGAACTTCTTCTTTTTGGACTTCAGTATTTTTTGCAACTTCCTTTTCTGCCTTCAACTGTTCCATTTTACGTCGAGCCGCTTCTTTAGCCCTCTCAGCTGCTTCTTTCTTTAACTGTTCTTTTGACTTATCTTCACTCACTTATTCGTCACCTGCTTTCCAGTTTTAGCTTCGTAACGAATCTTTTCTTTCAATTTGTTAATACCATAAATTAATGCTGCTGGATTCGGAGGGCATCCAGGGATATACACATCTACTGGAACAATCTGGTCCACTCCTTTAACAACTGCATACGAGTTAACATATGGACCACCAGCAGTCGCACATGAGCCCATCGCAATTACCCATTTTGGTTCTGGCATTTGATCGTAAAGGCGTTTAACAATTGGCGCCATCTTTTTCGTTACAGTTCCTGAAACAATCATACAGTCAGATTGACGAGGAGAAGTACGGAAAAATGATCCAAATCGGTCTAAGTCATAATGAGATGAACCTACACCCATCATTTCGATTGCACAACAAGCTAACCCGAATGTTAATGGCCATAACGAGTTACTTCTTGCCCATGCCTTCACTTCTTCCAGAGTCGTAAAAAAAATATTCTTTTGGAGTTCTTCCATTTCAGCAACAGAAATTCCATCTAACTTCATAACCATTTCAACACCTTCTTCTTCCAAGCATAAATAAGTCCAAGCAGTAGCATAAGAATAAAAATAATCATCTCTACAAAAGCAAAAAGCCCTAATTGATCATATGCAACAGCCCACGGATATAAGAAAACAGTTTCAACATCAAAAATAACGAATAATAGCGCAAAAATGTAATATCCAGCGTGGAAACGAACCTTCGCATCATGAAATGGTTCAATACCACTTTCATAGGTCGTTGCTTTTGCTTCAGTTGGTACATTCGGTCTTAAAATTTTACCTATTACTGAGAGTGCGACAACTGGAAGCGCAATTCCTATAACTAGAAACACAACTACGATCACATAATTATTTAAATAAGCATTCACGAAACTTGTCCCTCCTCTAACTAAAGAGCTCTACATTATATACTTATTATAAATATAATGTATTTTTCATTAATTTTTACTATTCAGTTTTGTAATCGTATTCATTATAACAAATGTGACAAAAACGTGTCGATATTTATTGCCATTAATCAAAAAATTGAATAATATAGTTGGAAAATAAATTCTAATATTCTTACATTATCATATATCTATGTCGTTCTAATAAATTTCTAATATTTCAATTGTCATTACCAGTTATTAAAATTGTATATCAGTATAAGAGTTATCCACAAATCCACAGAAAGTTATTCACAATTCCCACAAATTAAAAAATAGTGATAATTGTCGAAAAAAAACCAGTTCAACACATGAACTGGCCTTATTTTAAGATGCAATCGTTTTTGAAGACTGCTTATTTTGATTTTTAGTTTTAGACTGTGCAAACTTTCTACTTTTTGTACTTCCCATAAAGAATGAAAGTACTAATGCAATACCAGACAGTGCAGTTGCAAAGATAAATGCATCATTGATTCCATTTATAGATGCTAATTTAGACGCCTGACTATAAAGCGTAGTAACTGCTAAAGCTCCACCTTGAGAAGGGGTTACTCCAGCTGCACCAGCTAACTGTGCGCCTGTTTGGTGAACCCAATCCATAATGAACGGATTCGTTGACGTTACTTCATTTGAGAAGTCTGCCATGTGATTAGTCGTTTGAGTCGTCATAATTGTAACAAGGACTGCTGTACCTACCGAACCTGCAACTTGTCTTAGTGTATTTTGAGTTGCAGTACCATGCGAAATCATCTTAAGTGGTAATTTATTTAACCCAGCAGTCATAATTGGCATCATAATAAATGACATACCGAATGAACGTAAAGTATAGAAAAACATAATTTTTAAATATGGTGTATCAATAGACAATTTAGTGAACTCATACGTTGTAAATGTCATAATAAGTAAACCAAAAATCGCTAAAGGACGGATACCATATTTATCGAACAATTTACCCGTAATTGGTCCGAGCGCACCCATTATTAAAGAACCAGGAAGTAATAATAATCCTGCTTTAATTGGTGTAAACCCACGAATGTTTTGTAAATAAAGAGGTAGTAAAATCATCCCACCGTATAAAGCAGTCGTAACGATTAAGTTAATTAATAATGTGTAAGTAAATGAAAAAGATTTAAATACTTTTAAATTTATTAATGGTTGTTTAGCAGTTAATTCTCTCCACACAAATAAACCTAAGCTGATACATGCAATTACTAAAGAAAGAACTACTTCAGTGCTACCCCAACCTTTATTACCAGCTTCACTGAATCCATATAATAAACTTCCGAATCCAAGTGACGAGCTTATTACTCCCCAAATATCCAAAGTTGGAAATGAACGTTTACGTGAAATATGAAACCAAGCATTAGACAAAATAATTGAAATGACACCTAACACAGCCATTCCATAAAATAAGAAATGCCATGAATAATCTTGTACTACATACCCAGTTATTGTTGGACCAATAGCTGGTGCCAGGATCATTGCAATCCCCATTAATCCCATTGCTGCCCCACGCTTTTCAGGCGGGAAGATCGTCATAAAGATATTCATACCAAGCGGCATTAAAATACCAGCCCCGACAGCTTGAACTACGCGACCTGCCATCATAACTGGGAAGTTTCCTGATAAAGCACAAATGATTGAACCGATTGTAAAGGCAATCATCGAAAAGATAAATAATTTTCGATAGGTAAATGTATCAACTAAGTAAGCACTGACCGGAATTAAAATACCATTCACTAGCATAAAACCAGTAGATAACCATTGTGCAGTTGAAGTAGTTACATTAAAATCTGCCATTAACTTCGGTAAAGCAACATTTATTAATGTCTGATTTAAAATAGACACGAACATCCCTAGTAATAGTACTGTCAAAACTTTTCCCATGCTAAAGCTCTGTTTTTCACTTGACTCTGATGGAATTGATTTCTTTTGAATTTCTTCAGTTGTTTCTATTTTATTTGGTTCTTCCGATTGGACCATTTCTTCTCTTTTATTTTTTTTTAGGTCATTTTCTTTATTTTTTAATACGATACGATTAATAACAAAGAAAACAATTAAGCAAAACCCTCCATATGCAATAATCATTCCTGTAGACATTGAAATTCCTCCTTACTTATGGATACGAACAGAAACATTCATTCCTGGAACAATTTCAAATGACTTATTATGATCTAAAGCAATTCTTACAGGTACAACCTGCTCAACTTTCGTATAGTTTGCATTAGAGTTTCCAGAAGGTAATAAACTAAATGTATTTGCAGTTGTTAATCCAACAAATTCCACAGTACCTGTTAAAGTAGTATCTGGATATGCGTCAACATACACATCAACCTCTTGACCTTTTTTCACATCTTCTACTTCAGTTTCTTTAATATTCGCAGTAACCCAAAGATTATCTAAGTTATATGCATAACCAAGAGTTGAACCTGTTCCAACTAATTGATCTTTAATCGCATTTGCTTGAACAATCGTAGCATTTGTTGGTACTGAAACTGATACTTCATGTGCAGTATCTCCAGCTGTTTGAGGCGCAGTTAAAACTTTCCCGATTGATTCATTTGGTGAAAATGTCTTTCCGAATGTACCTGACCATGACTCAAGCTTACCAGCAGCAGGAGATGAAATAACAATTTGTTGCCCATCTATTTTTGCATTATCCGTTTTTATATAATTTGTTGTTTGATCATAATAGTAATAACCAGCAAATCCACCAGCAACTAATATGATTAAAGTAATTATGTTAACAAACACCATTTTCTTCATGTTCCCCATAAATAAAATTCCTCCTTAATTTTTAATCGTTTCTCTATATAGGTAACAAAAGTAAAGCAACACATTGTCGTTTTACTTCTCATAGTTTTTAATTATAATTGATTTATAAACGTACTCAACCGTTAATAATTAAAAATTTGTTGTTTAAGCAACACTACTGTTATTAACTGTTTAATTTCTTAAAGTTATTTAATAAAGGAGTTTTAAAATGAGCATAAAAAATAATCTCGACCCTCGTGTCATTCGAACTAGACAACTTTTACAAGATGCATTAATTACGCTACTATCAGATAAAGAATTCGAAGCGATCAGTGTACAAGATATAACTAAAAAAGCAAATGTTAACAGAGCAACCTTTTATAGCCATTACGAAGACAAATACCAAATGGTCCGCCAAATCGTTAGAGAAAAACTAGTTGATTTGGATAGCGCCATGAAAAATGTAGATTTTAGTAAATATGACGGAAACACAAACTCACTCGATGAAATGGCCTTAAAATCCTATTTCCATCTATTCGAACATATCGAAAAAAACAGTTACTTCTACAAGGTCCTCCTAAAAAGACAAGGACCAAATATATTTAGAAGAAGACTTTACGAAGTATTATCAACAACGTTCGAAAAAGGCATTGCATTCATACAACCAAAAAAGAGTAAATACCTTGTTCCAGGTGACCTACTAGTAAGTTATTTATCAGGTGCAACTCTCAGCGTAATTTCATTTTGGGTTGAAAATGACATGCCATACACAAAAAAACACATGGCAGAATACCTTTTAAAAATCTCAAGAAATGGTGTTTTAACAACAGCGGGATTGGAATTAAACTAAAAAGAGGATTGCTGTGACAGCTCGTATAAATAGTGTATTTTGTCTTTTTTTGTTCCTGATGATGGTAGGTTTAGTTTGGGTAGGAGTCTAGAAGCGTTGTACATAGAGGGTATATGGAGAAAATCTCTAACTTGTTTATTGTTTATCGAGTTTCCAATTAACAAAAAGTAATCAACTAAAGCATTATTATGTGCTACTTTTGAAACATAAAAGCATTACTTGCAAATCCAGTTCCCTTTATCTCGAACCATTGAAAACTGATGACAATTAATGCAAATTACACCAGTTAGTAGTTCATTTTTACCAATATTGTACTTATCTAATATATTTCGATCTAAAAGCTGATGTTGCTTTATTAACAGTTTAGCTAATCTCCTTATTTCTTTTTGCGTATAAAAAGATGTGCCTTTTTTATTTGCATTTTCTCGTATATTTAATTGCAGTTTTCTAAATTTTAATTGTAGTTTTACAAAATTTAATTACAGTAGCCAGAATTTATTTGCACTTTCATTAATTTAATTAGCCGTTTTACAATTTTTAATTGAAGTTTCTTCGATTTTATTTGCACCTACAGTTTATTTGCTACTATTTAAATTTATTTGCACGCTCAATCTGTTTAATTGCACCTTCTTAACTTTTTATTCCACCTACCTAGACTTTAGACTTTAATTGTCATAACTTGTCTATTCATCACTCATATAATTTTATTTGCATATTCAATCTGTTTTTTTGCACCTGCATAATACATAATTACAGTAACTTCTATTTTTTATTGCATCTACTCTAAAGTTAATTGCACCCATCAGTTTACTAATCGCCCACCAAACAAAAAAAGAGCCCCAAAAAAGGGCTCTTTTTTTAATTACTTAAATTGTGCTACGTTTAAACGGTTCATTGCTTTGTGTAAAGCAAGTTCAGCACGTTTGATATCTGTGTCAGGTCGTCTTTCTTGTAGACGTTTTTCTGCACGTTTTTTTGCTTCTACTGCACGCTCAACATCGATTTCAGTTGATGCTTCAGCAGATTGAGCCAATATTGTAACGGCTTCAGGTCGAATTTCAATGAATCCTCCACTAACTGCAACGTAATCTGTTCCAGCTGGTGATTTAATTTTAACAGGTGCTGTTGCTAACGGTGCCACAGTTGAAATGTGTCCTGGTAAAATACCTAGCTCACCACTAGTTGCTTTCGTGCTAACGAATTCTGTTTCGCCTTCATAAGCCGGTCCATTAGGAGTGACGATACTGACTTTCATTGTCTTCATAGTGAACTCCTCCTGTCTAGCTTCGTGAGCTAATCAAGTTCATTCAAATAGAATGATGAACAAGCCTTTCGATTAGACAATTATTATACTAATGTTTTTGCTTTTTCTACTACTTCTTCAATGCGTCCAACTAAACGGAATGCATCTTCAGGAAGAGTATCATATTTACCTTCTAAGATCTCTTTGAATCCACTAACAGTTTCTTTAACTGGTACGTAAGAACCTTTTTGTCCTGTGAATTGCTCCGCAACGTGGAAGTTTTGAGATAAGAAGAATTGAATACGACGAGCACGAGCTACGACTAATTTATCTTCTTCTGATAACTCATCCATACCTAAGATTGCGATGATATCTTGAAGTTCTCTATAACGTTGTAAAGTTGATTGTACTTGACGAGCTACTTCATAGTGCTCTTCACCAACGATTTCAGGATTTAATGCACGAGATGTAGACGCTAATGGATCTACCGCTGGGTAAATACCCATCTCAGATAAACGACGCTCTAAGTTTGTTGTTGCATCTAAGTGAGCGAACGCTGTAGCTGGTGCTGGATCCGTATAGTCATCGGCAGGAACGTAAATCGCTTGAATCGAAGTTACAGAACCTTTGTTTGTTGAAGTGATACGCTCTTGTAATTGACCCATTTCAGTAGCAAGAGTTGGTTGGTAACCTACCGCAGAAGGCATACGACCTAATAGGGCAGAAACCTCAGAACCTGCTTGAGTGAAACGGAAGATGTTATCGATAAAGAATAACACGTCTTGTCCTTGCTCATCACGGAAATATTCAGCCATTGTTAAACCAGTTAAGGCAACACGTTGACGTGCACCAGGTGGTTCGTTCATTTGTCCGAATACCATCGCTGTTTTCTTGATAACGCCAGAGTCGCTCATTTCGTGGTATAAGTCGTTACCTTCACGAGTACGCTCACCTACACCAGCGAATACTGAGATACCGCCGTGTTCTTGTGCGATGTTGTTAATTAATTCTTGAATTAGTACAGTTTTACCTACACCCGCACCACCGAATAGACCGATTTTACCACCTTTGATGTAAGGAGCTAATAAGTCTACTACTTTGATACCAGTTTCAAGGATTTCTACTTTTGTAGTTAATTCTTCAAATTTAGGTGCTTGACGGTGAATTGGGTCACGACGTACGTCTTCTCCAAGTTCTTCGTCTAAGTCAATGTTGTCACCTAATACATTGAATACGCGTCCTAATGTAGCGTCACCAACTGGAACCGAAATTGGTTTACCTGTGTTAACTGCTTCCATTCCGCGTACTAATCCATCAGTTGAAGCCATTGCAACTGTACGAACAGTATCGTCACCTAAGTGAAGAGCAACTTCTAATGTTAAATCAATGTTTACTTCGTTTGCGTCGCCCGCTTCTTTACGAACACGTAACGCATTATATATTTGTGGTAATTGGCCGTTTTCGAACTTTACGTCTACAACCGGACCTAATACCTGAGTAATAATACCATTGCTCATCGCTTTTCCTCCTAGCATTGTTTCATTAAAAGCCGATCAATTTATATAGCCGTTGTAAGCAGATTAGCCAAGTGCTGCTGCTCCACCGACGATTTCAGTAATTTCTTGTGTAATTGCTGCTTGACGCGCACGGTTATAGTGAAGAGTAAGCTTACTAATAACTTCTTTTGCATTATCAGTTGCACTTTTCATCGCTGTCATACGTGAAGCGTGTTCACTAGCTTTACTGTCTAATAATGCACCAAAGATTAAGCTTTCTGCATATTGAGGCAGTAAAACTTCTAAGATTTCATCATCAGATGGTTCAAATTCGTAATTAGTTGTTGCCTTACCTGTGTCAATATCTGTTAAAGGTAATAGCTTTTTCTCAGTAACTTCTTGAGAAATCTTACTTACGAAATGATTATATGATAAGTAAAGCTCATCAAAAATGCCGTCTGTATACATTTGAACTGTACGATTAGCAAATTTTTGAATATCATCGAATGAAGGTTGATCTGGAATTCCAAGAACCTCTTCAACGATTGGATAACCTAAACGCTTAAAGTAGTCACGTCCAACTCGACCTAGTACAATAATTGCAAATTCATCATTCGATTTATGACGCTCTTTAATTGTATTAGTTACCGCACGTAATACGTTACTATTAAATGCACCCGCTAAACCACGGTCAGAAGTGATGACAATGTAACCAGTCTTTTTAACTGGACGAGTTACTAGCATCGGATGTCTACTGTTTACACCTTTTGCCACGCTACCAACTACCTCTTGCATTTTTTCCATGTAAGGAACGAATTGCTTAGAGTTTTGCTCAGCACGGTTTAATTTCGCAGCAGAAACCATCTCCATTGCTTTTGTGATTTGGCTTGTCTTTTTTGTTGAATTAATTTTTGTTTTTATATCGCGTAATGATGCCACAGGTTTTCACCACCTTTTGGTAAACAGTTAAATGAAGGACGAGCTAGAGCCCGATCCTTCAAATCCAGATATTTAAATCGCCTTCTTATTTAGAAGCAATAAAGTTCTTTTTAAAGCTTGTGATTGCAGCGTCAAGGTCAGCTTCGTTTGGTAATTTACCAGTATCACGAATCGCATCTAATAAACCTTTTGCGTTAGCGTCCATCCAAGCTAACATTTCTTCTTCAAAACGAGTAATGTCTTCAACTGCTACGCTGTCCAAGTGACCACGTGTTAATGCATATAAAGATGTTACTTGTTTTTCTACTTTTAATGGTTTGTGTAAACCTTGTTTAAGGATTTCAACTGTACGAGCACCACGGTTAAGTTTAGCTTGAGTTGCTTTATCTAAGTCTGAACCGAACGCAGCAAATGCTTCTAGCTCACGGAATGACGCTAAGTCAAGACGTAGCGTACCTGCTACTGA